>JAYSVQ010000052.1:0-26404 GCA_043718485.1 Bacteroidota bacterium | reverse complement strand
ATTGCTTCCGGCTGGCGTATTTGGTTTGCCATCACCGGGTACATCATCAAAACCATAGCCCCAATCCACGCCTAATAGGCCAATCATAGGCACCATTACTCTTATGCCCGCGCCGGCCGTTCGTTTCAAATCAAAGGGGTTATAGTTCTCCATTCCGTACCAATTGTTACCTGCCTCCAAAAACCCTACCAACCATATCGGTGCCGCTTGATTTAAGGTTAGGGGTTGCCTCAACTCGAGGGTGAATTTATTAAAAACGTTGCCTCCCGAAATTGGGGAGCTGTTTGTCGTAACCAAATCTTCGGGGTCAACGGTTTGATCTTGGTATCCTCTCAAGGAAATAAATTGCTGGCCAAAAAATGAAAAGGCTCCGAAACCACTTCCTCCCATTTGAAACCGTTCAAATGGAGAAATTCCATAATCTTTTCGATATGAGCTTAAGAATCCCATTTGCACCCTTGGGCGAACTACAAGGTTTTTCCATATTTTAAAATACCAAGTGGCATTCATTGTCCATTTATGGTATTCCAGAAATTTATATTTCTCTGCGAGGGGCATTGTGCCAAAATCTTTGTTGGGCTGGAACAAGGAATAAGGCAAAGTAAGTTCTGCACTCAGCGTAAACTGACTTCCACTTCTTGGATAAATGGGTTGGTCTATACTGGTTCGATCGAGGGTTTGTTTGAAAGATATATTATTAATAAATGCATTGTTTAGCTCTTCTCCAAAATAAACAGATGCATTGCTAAGGTTGTAGTTTTTGTAGGAGAGGGAAGAATAAGAGCGAAAAAAATCGTCTGGAATTTTTAACCGCATTCCAAAATCAAGAGAAGTTGAAAACTGGGTCATTTTAAAATTATTTGTCGGAACCGAGTTGACCGTATAGCCAACGCTAGCCCCTAAAGAGTTTGGCCTTTTTCCTCCCAGCCAAGGCTCAAGGAAGGAGATGTAATAATTTTGCCAACGTGCGCCGTTGGTTTGAATCGCCAATGTTAGTTTTTGGCCATCACCTGCCGGAATTGGATTCCATGCCGATTTTTTAAAAAATCGCTTCGTAGAGAAATTATTAAACGCAAGACTTACGGTTCCTACAAAGCCGCCTCCAATAACCTGATTGGTATTTGGGTCGCGAATCTGCCCTTGGTATCCGCCTTGAACCTGAAGTTGGTCTGATGCCTTTTCTTCCACAACGTATTTCAAGTCGACGGTTCCGGTTGTAGGGTCGGGAATGGGCCTAATGTCAATCGTCTCAGGATTAAAATACCCAAGTGAGCTTATTTCTCTATGCGAGCGAATCATATCGCTTCGGCTAAATTTTTGACCGGGCAGCGTTCTTACTTCTCTAAACACCACATAGTCGCTGGTTTTTGTATTTCCTTCCAAAAACACATTTCGAATTGTAGCTTGAGGCCCTTCATACATTTTTAATTCAATGTCGATTGAGTCTCCTTCAACCATTTGCTCAACCGGTTCAACATTGAAAAAGAGGTAACCATCATCTAAATAAAGGGAGCTAATGTCCCTACCATTTGGGTCGCCGCTTAATCGCTTATCTAACAATGTTGGGTCGTATTGGTCACCCTTTTCAATTCCCAGAATTTGCCCTAGCGTATCAGAATTGTATTTATGGTTTCCTGTCCAAACCAAATTTCTAAAATAGTATTTATTGCCTTCAAGAATTTTTAAATCAATGTCTAACAATTTAGGGCCGGAGATGTAGACGGTATCAAACAACACTCTTGCGTCCCGGTATCCATTTTTATTATAAAAATTCACAAGATTCTCTCTTGCCTTATCCATATTAGCCGGCAGGTATTTTGAGCGAGCCCAAAGTCGCCAGCTTTTTTTAATTTTTATTTCTTTCATTTTAGCGACCAGTTTTTGGTCGCCGAACTCTTGGTTGCCGTCTAATCCTATTCTTGCGATTTTGTACTTTTCACCTTTGTCAACGACAATTTTTACAAAAATTGCATTGCTTGTTGTTGTATCCTCACTGGTGAAAATATTAATCTTGGTTCCATAAAAACTTTTCTCAACATAGTAATTAGAAATTACCCTTTCCGCTCTTTTCTCTTTTTCGGGTGACCAGATTGTGCCTCTGAAATAAGATATTTTTTCCCGCAAATCATCGGCCTGTGATTTTGAAACGCCTTTAAAAGAGAAAGAGGAAATGCGGGGTCTTTCTTCAACTTTTATTACCAACCAAATTTTATCCTCAACAATTTTATCAGCATACACCTCGATGTCTGAAAAAATATTTTGTCTCCAGATTTTTTTAATGGCTTCGCTAATGTCTTGACCCGGAACCTGAATTTGGTCCCCTTCACGAATGCCAGTATAGGAAAGCACAGCATTTACATCTGCAAATTTTGCCCCTTCAATTCGAATGCCGGCTACTAAATAATTCTTAGGTGTCTCATACGTGCCTTGCCCAAAAGAAAGGAGGCAAAAAACGGCCTGAAAGACTAACGTGAAATAGACGCTTCTCATGCCTGATTAATTTGTTCACTCGTTTTTCCGAATCTTCTTTCTCTACCTTGGAAATTTACGATTGCACCATATAAATCTTCACGAGAAAAATCTGGCCACAATTTATCGGCAATGTAAATTTCTGAGTAGGCAATTTCCCAAAGCAAAAAATTGCTTATTCTGTATTCGCCCGAGGTGCGAATTAATAATTCCGGATCAGGCAACCAAGCCGTACTTAGATGGGATCGAAAACAGTTTTCGTCAATTTTATCTGGGTCAATTAAGCCCTCTTTGACTTTTGCAGAAATCGTTTGTACAGCAGAAAGCATATCTGCCCTTGCACCATAATTCAGGGCCAAAACCAAGGTCATGTGATTATTATCTTTTGTTTCATTGATGGCAAACGCTAAATTATTCCGGGTATTTTCGGGTAAGTCATTTGTATTGCCAATTGAGCGCAGTCTGATTTTGTTTTTCATCAAGGTGGGCAATTCCTTTTTCAAGGTTGAAACGAGTAATTCCATGAGCGCGTTCACTTCTTCTTGTGGCCTTTGCCAGTTTTCGGTGGAAAAGGCAAAAAGGGTTACAAATTTCACCCCAATTTCAGCTGCGCCCTCAATAGTTTCACGCACCGCTCCCACAGCACTTTTATGCCCCAAAACCCGTAAAATACCTTTCTTTTTAGCCCAACGCCCATTGCCGTCCATTATGATTGCAATGTGAGCGGGTAATTTTTTGGGGTTTATTTGCTCTTTAAAAGCCGACATCCGATGAATAAACGGCGAATTTACGAATAATTGATTGGCCATAAAGGTTTTAATCGGGTACCAATGAATGTTGACCATGGATAGAGTGCTTTTGACTAAAAAAGGTTGTCTTTAGGTTGCGGGGCATAAAAAAAGCGACCCGCAGGTCGCCTTTTCTATTTTTAATATTTGATTATCTGAATTTCGGGCATTTTACCCAATCCAAAATATAAGTCGCCGAAATCATAGAGAGCACATACCAGTCTGATTGGGTTTTGTCTCCACGAATACCATTCCAGAATTTAGCGCCAAGCGGATATTGACCTCTGTCAATGCGATCAGATAGCTGATAAGCTATTGGATTTTGCGCCCGCAATTCATCCATATCGGGATAAAGGCTGCTAACGTCGTCAATATAATCTGTAAAGGTTTTTCTTAAACCTACCTCTGCCCATAGGTCAATCTTTTTGCCTAGCTTATATCTAATCCCAAGGCCCATGGGAATGGAAACCTGGACAAGCTTGTAAGGCTCAGGATATTCACCCGTACCGAGAAATTGGCCTTCCGTTCCAAGCGGTTGAAGGTCAATCCATTCATTGCCCAATTTGCCCTGTGGCCGAAAGTAAAAAACAGCTACACCGCCAATGATATAGGGAGAGAGTTGTGGTCTAAATTTATATTTCCGGGTGTTGCCAAAAAACTCATAGGCAACGGTTACTGCCATTTCAGTTATCGGAGAGCGAAAGCTGAGGTTTCTGCGAATACGAGGAACATCTCTAAATGCTTTTGAATCAGAGGCTTTCATCCAGCCTTGATTAAAAGTCAGCCTCAAATCCATGTGGGGATGAAATTTTAAGCCACCGACAAAACCTAAGCCCGGCTTTGTAAATTTCAATGTTATGTTGTCATCAAGGTCACCTTTGTAATTGGTGGCTCCTGCTGAAACTCCACAATAGAAATAGTTGATTCTCAACTGGGCTGGCAATTGAATGCAAACACCAAAGGTGAGAAGGGTTAAAAGTAGAATGCGAAACTTGATCATAGCTTACGAAGAAAAGCGGGAACTCCGTTTATTTTAAATTTCGTACAATTTGAGTAAACAAATATAATACCCATTACAAAAAAGGCAAAATTATTGACAATTTTTAAGTTGTGTGAATAAGGCCTTTTCCAACCTTCCCTTCGGTTTTTCGGTTATTCTGCCTTTTTCGAGCCCATTTACCTGAAAAATAAAAGTGGGAATTTTTTTTATTGAGTCGGCAATTGCCCAGCCTTTTTCATCCTTTTTCGTGGTATCAACTGAAATAATGCTCACCTTTCCAATCGGCAGGCTGTCTTGGAGGGCAAAAAATCGGGAAACCCACTTTTTACTGTCCGGGCAATAAGTTCCCAAATAAATTTTTACATCGGCTTTGGTTTGGAGGGTCCTTAAGCTATCCATCCACCTAATCTTTGCTTCGTATTTCTCGTCTACCTTTTTTTTCCATTCACAAGCCTCTAAAAAGGTATCACGGTTATAATAGCCTCTAAGATATTGTTTATGACAAGAAACCAGCGTGAATAATCCAGCCAAAACGCCAAAAAGCATGAAACCGGTAGTTTTCATATTCCTTTGTCTTTTTTCCATATCAATTTCGGGTATCAACGCCCCACATAAGCCTAGACCGAAGGGAATCAAGATAATTGCTGTCGCTCAACCTTACAAGCTTTACAAAAAAGTCTGCCTTGCGAATCGCGATTTCAGTTTTTTGTTGAATTAGCTCTGTTCGTGTGTCCATTGCAACAAGTGCTTGCCCGGTTCTAGTTTCGATTTCAAATGAAAGCACAGCATCATCGGGAACTATTACAGGGCGAACCGTAAGAGAGTGGGGAGCTACCGGGGTAATTACCATTGCGTTTGAGTTTGGCAAAATAATAGGGCCACCACAACTGAGGGAGTAAGCCGTTGAACCCGTTGGGCTCGCGATA
The DNA here is from genome assembly GCA_043718485.1 of Bacteroidota bacterium. GTDB lineage: Bacteria > Bacteroidota > Bacteroidia > J057 > JADKCL01 > JAYSVQ01. Next base: position 21,221 of record JAYSVQ010000052.1, on the reverse strand, counting down.
ATCAAGCCATCTCCCCAATACGAGTTTAAAAATTCTCCATTGATGTAAGTATGAACGGTGATCATTTCGTTTGTATTGCTCTTGTGAATGGTAATGTCGTTGAGGCCAAAATTTTCTTTTCCAAATAATCCGGCAGGCCTTGAGTCTACCATAATTCCTTTTCGAAGGTCGAGTTTATAATTATTTTTTATCAATTCTTCCCACGCGGATTCGAGCAAGTCTTGTGAGACCGAGGTTAAGAATCCCATTCTGCCAGAATTTACCCCGAGAATGGGTACTTCGCTTCGGCCAACAAATCTTGCTGTGTTCAACAAGGTTCCATCTCCGCCAAAAGAAAAAACAAAGTCAACGTCTTTAACCTGACTTGAGTCTGAAAAAACGGGTAGCTTTTTTGAAGGATTGGCATCACCCAATTCATTTACAAAATCTTGATGCAGGGCAATTTCAACTTTCTCTGCAATTCGATTTTGAATAAATTCCTGTAAAAGCTTAGGATTTGAGTTGCTCGTTTTTTTGCCGAATAATGCTATTTTCATCTGAATGAGATTCGTGTATCCATAAAAAAACCGGTTTGACCAAGCCGATTTCTGGTCAACTCAAATCGGAATTGAGTATCGTAAACAAACAAGGTGTTTAGCCCGATACCATACCCAAACAAGAACTGGTCTTTCAATTTTTGATCCTCATTATTGTAAGTATCATCAGAGACAAAACCCGCATCTGAAAAGGCAGTCAGGAAAAGGCCTATTGGGAAATCACGGAATTGTCTCACTGGAATTTTTTGTATGTGTATCATTCGGCGAGGTATAATGGCAAACTTAATTTCTGCTTTTGCGAGATTAATAAAAGAACCATCGATTACATATTGCTCATAACCTCTAATAAAATAATCAAAGCCCAAAAACTGTTTTTCATAAAAAGGAACCTGCTTGCCCGCAAGCAACATTAATTTATTCTGGTACGCAAAATTAAACCGCTTTGAAATCGGTAAATGATGTGAAAATGACAATAAAAGTTTAGCGAAGTGTGCCGTGCCAACAATTCCCTTCAAGCCTGAAACAGAGGATTCGATTTCATATCGGTAACCCGACAAAGGATAGGCATGTAAGTCTCTCTCATCTTTTGCGATTCTAACTTTCAGGGTCGGGTAATGATCTCGCGTCAAATGGGTCGCAGAAAGGTATTGATGGGTAAATTCTCGCAGATAAATTGAAGGTTTGTAAAAATCAAAAAGTAGAATAGCCCTTACTTCTAATCTCGGATTTACCTGTTTAATGAAGGATAAGCTCATGGTGTGTGATTCTTCCATGCGAAGGCCCTCCTTGCGGGCAAATTGCAGAAGCCCTGAATTTGTACCATACCCTACTTCTTTTCGGTTTGTATAAAAATAGCCGAGCCGCATTCCAATTTTTTTTTGCGGAAAGAAAAAAGGAAACTTATAAGATAGGTATAGTCGCCGCGTATAACCGTTTTGGCCAAACACAAATAATTCATCGTTGTGGCCTGTGAAATTCTGCCAATAAACGCCACCACCATACACCATTCGATCTAGGTCTTTGTCTTGCCACCATTCCGAAATCGTTCTTTCCTCAAAACCAAGATAGGGTGTTGGAAAAATATACCATCGCTCTTCTACCGTAATCTGTATTACCTTTTCATTATTCACAAGTGAATCATTGAATTCTACCTTGGAAAACAAGGCGGTGTTGTATACATTTTGCTGATTAATTTTAAGTGTTTCCTTGTACATCGGCAGGGAAAGTGTATCCCCTTTTTTAAAGGTTAAAGCACGAAGAATTACTTTTTCTTTGGTCTTTCGGTTGCCCTTGATTTCTATATCTTTAACAAGTACGGTTTGGGAAATTACATTCCCTGCAAAAGCAAATAGCCAAAGCGCTAAGATTAATTGTGCGTTGAAAAACATGGATCAGGGATTTAGGTACCTGAGCAATGCCTCGTAATTTTCGCGAAACTCTTCAAGTTTTTCGGCGTCGAAAACCACAGTAACTATGTTGTATTTAAACCGCTCGAAAGATGCGACTAACCTGGACATGTCACGCACGTTTACCTTGAGTGTAACAAATAAAACACCGGCCACCGGCGAATTCGCTAAGGTTAGGCTGAGCACCTTCACGTCGCTAGACTCACAAATTCTGCCAATTTCTGAAAGGGAGTAACTGTTATGGGCTAATTCTAAAACAATAATTCCACCTTGTTCTTTAACGCCAAGAGCATCTCCCAAATATTTTACGATATCGGATTGTGTGATTACCCCCTGAAAGTTTTTTTGATAATCCAGCACAGGTATCAGCCCTAACTTATATTCAGCCAAAAAACGCAAGACCTCATACATATGGCTGTCTTCATATACAAAAACCTCAGGCGGAATGGTTAGGGGGGTATCTCCAATCGGGTGATCCTGGTCTTCCATTTCAAGCAGATCTTCTTCTTTAATCATTCCCAGGTAGCCTTCCACATTTACGATGGGTAAGTGGCTTACTTTAAAATCAGACATCCAGCTTAACACACGAATGGCTGTGTCTGATGTTTTAACAGATGGAACGGAATCGGATATTAAGTCTCTGGCCAGCATTAAAAATGATTGCTTTTCACGCTTCTATTTTACAAAAGCAGGGTATAATTACAATTTTTTGAGTGGAAAAATCATTCCTTTAGATGAATTCAGGCTTTTTTACGGATTAAACAGTTAAGTTTTTACTGGGATTACATTTTTGAAATTGGTGAAACTTCTGGATTTATGCTTTTCAACCAATTTAAAATCATTTCATCGCCAAGATGGCTCAAAATTGACTCTGGATGAAACTGAACGCCCTCAAGTTTTTGGCCCTTGTCTCGAATGCCCATGATCTCGCCCTTGCTTGTTTTTGCTGTAATCTCAAGTCCTGATTCTTGGTTCGTTTTGGTAAGAATGAGGGAATGGTATCTCATTACTTCAATGTTTTGCGGCAGATTGTGAAAAAGTCCTTTCCCGTCATGTTGAATTACAGATGTTTTTCCATGCGTGGGTTCGTCTGCATAATCGAGTTGAAAATGATAATGCAGGCCAATCAACTGATGGCCAAGGCAAATACCGAGAATAGGGATTTTGCCCTTGGCTATTAAAAGTACTTTTTCACATATACCGGTTTCTTCTGGCCTTCCCGGTCCGGGAGAAATTAATATGCCCGCGGGGTTCATTTCCAACACCTGCTCTGCCAGATACTCATCATTTCGAATGACAAGGGTTTCTGTCCCGGTTTTTCGAATTTGATCAACCAGGTTCCAGGTAAATGAATCGAAGTTATCGATGATGAGTATCATCGGCAAGAATGGTGTCTTTGTCTTTTTTGTTTTCTAAATCGATGGAGAGAAACAAAGAATCGAGATCGGTAATTACATTTTTTGCGTGGGGAATCAAGGCTACGGTAAAGTGGTTTGCCTTTTCTGAAAATGCCGGCAAGACCTTGCAAGCGTAAGTCGACTCAGAAAACCGGGGAGATAGAACTTGTGCTTTTATTAAAACGGAAAGCAATGCACCTAATAGAAAGCCCATTTTAAGGAGCCCAAATGTTGCGCCAAGTAAATGATCGGGAAGCGAAAAAATGGTTTTGTGCAACAGGAAACGTAAAGCATATCCTAGCGCTAAAACTAAGGCTAAGGCGAGTAAAAATGCAGAAAGAAAAGCGATAACGGGCAACCCCTTCTCGGGTAAATGAAATTGCGTTTTATAATAATTTGAAAATAAAAAGGCAAGCCTAAATCCTGCCCAAAGGGCAATAATAAGTGCAAAAAGGGAGATCACTTCTTTTACAAAACCGTTTATCCAGCCCTTAAAAATACCAAACAGGAGTAACAGAAAAACGGGTATATCTAGCCAAAAAGAATTCAAAATGGTGTCGGCGAATTAAAAGATTAAGCAAGTAATTTTTTCACCATTTCGGAAATGGCTTTTCCGTCTGCCTTTCCGGCCATTTCTTTATTTGCCTGGCCCATAACTTTGCCCATGTCTTTCATTCCGGCGGCTCCGGTTTCAGCGATGATTCTTTTTATGACACGGTTAATTTCATCCTCGCTCATTGCTTTTGGCAAAAATTGGTTGATGATTTCGAGTTCTGCTTCTTCGTTTTCTGCCAGGTCTAATCGGTTTGCATTTCTGAATTGCAATGCAGAATCCTTTCTTTGTTTGGCTTGTTTTATAAGAATCGCCATTTCATCCTCTGGCTTGAGGGGTTCTTGCTGAGGTCTTCCTTCAGCCGTTTCGGCCAAAAGAATAGCAGACTTAATTGCACGCAGGGAGCGTAGAACCAGTTGGTCTTTTGCCCGCATTGCATCCTTAATTTTGTTATCGATTGTTTCTTTTAATGACATAGCCCGCAAAGATAAGCGCAATGTCTTGGAGAAGCGAAAGGTCTTTATTTAGCCCATTTAAGCAGATCTTCAACCGTTGTTTCTTTTTTGAAGCTTTGTTTGTGCTTCCAATCGCTGCCATAAATATAAATGGAGGGAACCTCGCTGTATCCAAACCAGGAATCTATTTTATAGTCTGCGTCTTTTGTAAAATTCAACATCCCCGGAGTTACTTTTTCTTTTACTTTTCCGAAATAGGTTTCTGCAAATTTTAGGTTGGCCGTTTGCTCTGCCCAACTTACAAAAATGAGATTAATAGAATTGAAGCTTTCTATTTTTTCGGCAATCCAAGTCGCTTGCTTTTGGCAATGGTCGCAATCTGGGTCGAAATAAACTACAATGACCGGCTTTTTCTTTGCAAGATTTTCAGGCGTAAAAGGGGTACTCAATACGGATTGAAACTTAAAATCTGGAAGATTTTCAGGCGCTGTTGCAGGGCTTTGTGATTTTAAGCTAGGGGTGAAGAAAAGGCCGTAAAAAAGAAAAGTGGCGGCAATAAGTGATTTCATAGTTCAATAATCGTTTACAAAATAGTGTCAATCTTCCTTTGTCTCTCCAAAGCACTTGCCAAAAACAGCGATTGACTATTGATTGGCTTTTCAGTAGGGCTTGATTTTAAACGCAAATAGCTACCGTCTGGTTGTAAAATACGGGCCTTTTGGTTGTCTTTTAGCTGAATATCAGTGATTTCCAGAATTTGTTGAATGTGCTTGGGGTCTTCAATTGGAAAGGCAATTTCGACCCGGCGATTTAAATTTCGCTGCATAAGGTCTGCACTACCAAGGTAAATTTTTTGTTCTCCGCCGTATTTAAAAATAAACACTCTTGAATGCTCGAGGAAGCGCCCGACAATACTGCGCACATGAATATTTTCACTTATTCCCACAACTCCCGGGCGAAGACAACAAATACCTCTTACGACCAAATCAACTTTTATGCCTGCCATTGAGGCCCGGTACAACAATCGAATCATTTCAGGGTCCACCAAAGAATTCATCACCATTCTAATGTAAGAAGGTCGCTCAGGTGCGTGTGATTTGATGCATGCTTTTATGAGTCGGCTGAGGTTATCTCTTAAGTTGACGGGTGCAACAAAAAGTTTTCGCCAGTTTTTTTGCCGTGAATATCCTGTAAGGTAATTGAACAAATCTGATGCATCTTTTCCGAATTCTGGATTACAAGTCATTAGGCCCATATCGGTGTAAACGCGTGAAGTTCGCACATTATAATTGCCGGTACTCATATGAACATATCGGCGAATTTCGTTTTCTTCTTGTCGCACCACCATACAAAGTTTGCAATGGGTTTTTAGTCCGAGAATTCCATAAATCACATTCACCCCTGAACGCTCTAATTCTTTAGCCCAAACAATATTTGTTTCTTCATCAAACCTGGCTTTCAATTCGATTAAAGCGGTTACTTGTTTTCCGTAGCCAACGGCTTCCTTTAATGCTTGTACAATCGGGGATTTTCCGCTGGTGCGGTACAGGGTTTGCTTAATCGCCAATACTTTGGGGTCTCGTGAAGCTTCCTGAATCCATTCCACGACAGGATGAAAACTATCGTAGGGATGAAAGAACAATATATCGCCTTTTCGCATCGCAGAAAACTTGCTTTCTTGAGTTGAAAAGGCAGATTTATAGGCAGGTGTAAACTCGGGGTCTTTTAATTCAGGGTGGTCCAAATTCATAAAAAAAATGAAGGCGGCCTGATCTAGATAGCCCTCCATTTCATACACCTGGTTGTCTTGGAGGCGCGTCGCTTCTTTTAAAAATTGCTTAGAACCCTCGGGCATTTCATTTGAAAGTTCTAGCCGAATTACGGTTCCTAATCTGCGTTTACGCAATTCCCTTTCAATTAATTTTAAGAGGTCATCCGCTTCTGCTTCTGATAAATCCAAGTCTGTATTACGGGTAATGCGAAAAGGCCACGCCCCAATAACTTTCATGTCCAGAAAAAGATAATCTAAGTTTTCTCGAATTAAATCCTCAAGCAATAAAAAATCGTCTGTTTTTTTTCCGGGCAGTGGAATAAATCGATTAAGTAATTGAGGAACGGGAACTACGGCCCTCAAACATTCTCCCCGAGATCCGGGCACTCTTAATTCCACCAAAAGATTTAATCCCAGATTACGCAAAGAGGGGAATGGATGTGCCGGGTCTACGGCCAAAGGAGTAAGAACAGGGAATACGGTTTCCTTAAAATACCGCTTTAGATTTTCTTTTTGGCTTGGCTTCAGCGTGTGAAATTTTCTAATTCTAATTCCGAAATCTTTTAATTCCGGAAGAATAATATTCATCAGGGTTTGATTATGCTGCTGAACCAAATCGTGTGTGATTTTGCTAATTCTCAAAAGTTGGTCTGTGGCGGTAAACCCATCTTCCGGAACCTCTTGAATGTTTGCATGAATTTGCTCTGCAATTCCAGCTACCCGAATCATAAAAAACTCGTCAAGATTTGAGCTGAAAATAGAAATGAACTTGAGGCGCTCAAGCAATGGATTGCTTTTATCTATTGCTTCTTCTAACACACGTGAATTAAATTGTAGCCAACTCAATTCACGGTTGAAGTACATTTCGGGACTATTCAGTAATGTTGCCATTTGGGGGTCGCAAATATACAAAGCCTTTCCGGCTTACCTTTGGGTATGCATTTTTCAGACAAAAGTATCGAAAAAGGGTTTTCCATACTTATCCCGTCTTGGAACAACCTCCCCTATTTGAGACTTTGTATTGAGAGTATTATCAAGCATGGGATTTACCCCCATGAAATTATTGTTTTTTTAAACGAGGGAAGCGATGGGAGCAGGGCTTACTTAGACCACCTTGGCATTGTTTATGATTTTGATAAGACAAACGTAGGGATTTGTTCAGCTATGAACCGCGCGGCACGTTTGGCGACCAGAGATTGGTTGTTTTACCTGAACGACGATATGGTTGTTTTGCCCGGATGGGACGAAGAATTGGTTAAAACACTTCAGACACGCAAAACCGATCGGCTGATGTTGTCTTCTACCATGATTGAGCCCCGAAATACGGGTAACCCTTGTGTCATTCACCATGATTTTGGTGGTTCTCCTGAAACATTTGAAGAAGAAAGATTGCTGAAAAGTTTTTCTCAATTTCCAATGGCAGATTGGTCTGGCAGTTCCTGGCCTCCCAATTTGGTTCACAAAAACCTATGGAATGAAATTGGTGGATTTAGCGAAGCTTTTAGCCCCGGCATGTCGTCTGATAATGATTATTCTATGAAACTCTGGAAAGCCGGGGTTCGGCACTTTCAAGGCCTGGGAAAAAGCAGGGTGTATCATTTTCAAGCTGTGTCAACTAAGAGAATTACAAAAAATAACGGTCGACTACAGTTTTTAAAAAAGTGGGGAATTGCCCAATCTGTTTTTTACCAATCGTATTTACGAATGGGAAAACCATTTGTGGGACCCTTAAATGAACCCAGAGGACTTGAATTTGTATGGGGACGGTTTCGGTCTAAAATTAAATTGATTTTGGCATTTTTTTCTCCTGAGGAATAAGCCCCTTGAATGCGTAGTGGTATTTCAAATAAACCTCTTTTGCGCTGTACCAGGTCAACCAAAATCCTTGTCTCCCATCGAGAAAACCAGCCTTCAAAAAATAGTGTTTACAAAACTTCCAAAAGGGACTTAAAAACTGTTTTGCCCAGGTCAAAGACGCTTGTTGTTGAATTAAATCTGCCGCTGCCAGCGCTGCATATTTTTTTAAGCGTACATCATGTTCTGAATAGCTGAAATAAGAATAATGTAAAATATCGCCTTTCAATTTTTTCACCTTTTCCGTTTTCAAAACTTCTACTTTTTCATGAACCGAAGCGGTACTCCACCGGGCTTTTCCTTTTTCCCAAATTCTGATTTTCGCATCCGGATAAAAGCCCCCAAATCGAATCCATCGACCACAATAAAAATTGAGGCGATTGCATGCATAAACACCGCTTAGATTGTGTTTTTGCGACAAAATATTTTGCCTTAATTCTGGAGACAATTCCTCATCGGCATCCAAAAAAATCAAAAGAGAGTGTTGGGCTATTTTGCCGCCATAATTTTTGGTGGGGCCAAAACCCATCCATTTCAATTGTTCAATTCTACAATTATGCTGTTCTGCAATCTTGATTGTGTTGTCTTCACTAAAAGAATCTAAAATCACCACCTCGTCTGCAAGGCCTTTCACAGAGTCTAAACAACGCTGCAGATTTTTTTCTTCGTTGAGAGTGGGGATAATTAAACTAATAGAAGGCATGAAAATGAGGTGGATAGGGTGTCTAAATCAAATTGTGTACAGTCGGTTGGCCGATGCTGTGAATAAGTCAAGATACCAGAATAATAGGTTGCAACGTAAATTTATTCTGGCTGACCAAAACAACCACCCGATATGAGTACAGTAATTATTAAATTTCAATTTGGCGACGGCATGCCCGTGCGAACATTTGAGGTTACCGATCTTGTGAAACGCAGCTATGGGGGCGCGGTTACTTTTCTTTCTTCCGATACCTTGTTGATTGAAACCTTTGATACAGCCCAAGAAGTATTTGGCTTGCTTTCGCACCTTTTTACCTATGATGACAAGCTTTTTGTAGGAACTCTCGAAGATTTTTGCAGTCTTCATCAATTACCAAAAGTGAATCCGTCTATGCACAAAATAGCGATTTAGGGGCTTAGGTAATTACTTCAATTTTCACCGTATTTGTTCTTTGTCTTGCTTGTAAAGGCATGCTGGCCGTAAAGATGACCACATCTTCTTTCCTAACGTATTTTTTTGCTTTTAGAAATTGAGAGATGTCAGAAATCGTTTGGTCTGTGCTAATGGTGCGGTCGTAATAAAAGGCCCTTACGCCCCAAACCAAACTAAGAATGCTTAACAATTTTTTGTTTTCGGTAAAAATATAGATGTCGGCCCTTGGCCTGCACTTAGCCAACCAAAAGGCAGTATAACCCGAAACCGTAAACCCAACCAGTGCTGCTGCTTCAATTCTTTTTGCCAGTTCTGTAGCCGTCACATTAATCATGTCGTTTAGCCAGGTAAGCGAGTTGCGGTCAGACGACATGTTTCGAAAATAAATTTGGTCTTGATTTTCCATCGTATGAATAATGCGTTGCATCGATTCAACTACTTCAACCGGAAATTGACCCACCGAGGTTTCCCCGCTTAACATGAGGGCGTCAGCCCCGTCCATTACGGCATTTGCTACATCAGATGTTTCAGCCCGTGTGGGCCTGTGGTTGGTAATCATAGACTCCATCATTTGGGTTGCCACGATTACCGGTTTTGCAGCAGCGTTAGATTTTGCAACAATCGTTTTTTGCCACATGGGCACATCCTCTAACGGAATTTCGACACCCAAATCACCACGGGCAACCATAATTCCATCTGCGGCCTCAATTATGTCATCAATATTTTTTAGCGCATCCGGTTTTTCAATTTTTGCAATAACCCTTGCTGTTGCACCGTGGTCTGCAATCATTTTACGCAATTCAACTACTTCAGAAGCCGTGCGCACAAAAGAGAGGGCAATCCAGTCTACATCCATCTCAATTCCGAATAAAAAATCTACCTTATCTTTTTCGGTAATGGAGGGCATTGAAATATTGGTGATGGGCAGGTTCATTCCTTTTTTTGAAGAAATTTCTGTGCCATACACCACTACGACTTTTACCTCATCCACTTTATTGGTTTCTAACACTTTCAGCTCAACTTTTCCATCATCCACCAACACCATATCGCCGGCATTTACATCTTTTGCAAAAGTTGGGTATTGAACCGGCAATTGATTTCCTGTTCTTGCTTTTATTGAGGTGCTGAGCAAAAAAACATCGCCTTCTTTTATTGAAATAGGTTCCTCGAGTGCGCCAATTCTAATTTTAGGGCCCTGCAAATCAAGTAAAATGGCAACATGCATATCCATTTCTTGATTTAACTCTTTTAGCCTTCGAATTACATCACGATAATAATCGTGCGCGCCATGCGACATGTTAATTCTCGCCACATCCATTCCACTTTGAATCAGACGCCGCAAAACATCTTTACTATCCGAAGCCGGACCAATGGTGCATACAATTTTTGTTTTACTAAAACGCCGAACCTTCATATAATCCAATCATTAATTTCCAGGAAGGGGCTAAGGTCGGCAACTAATGTGATGTTTTCCATCCCTTTTAAAACGGATTGAATTTTATCTGATTTTGGCTGCGCCTCTTTCCTCGCTCGAATAAAAAACCAATACCTAAACTTTTTAGCAATTTTAGGAACGCCTCTTTCATCCTCCATCGGGACTAAAAAGTAATCAAACCTCCCCTCGCATTCTTTGTCTGCATAAATGGCTTCATCACCTTCAAGAGCAGTATGTGCCTCGGCAACGGATAAATGAATACCCAGCTGCTGGTTTATTTGCCAGGCCAGCTTCCAGATTTTTTCAGGGGTCGCAATTCCCAACGCTGCAAAAGGGGGCCCGGCTGAAATCTGAATGACTTTTTTCTTTGCCAAAATAGAGAGTATGGGAATGAGGCCAAATTTAATAAAGAATAGGACCAAGGGAACCCTGCTAAGGTTAAAAGTGCCTTAAATGCCCTTAAAAAGCGACATTATAAGGATTTGGATAAGAATGTTTGAAAAGTATTATATTTGCCCCGGTTTTTGGAAAAGGCTTAATTTTGAGCGGAAACCCAAAAATCTCACACAAAAACGACACAAAAAATGTCTCAGATCGCAGAAAAAGTAATCAGTATCATCGTCGACAAATTAGGCGTTGAAAGGTCAGAAGTCACTCACGAAGCAAGTTTTGCTAATGATTTGGGTGCTGACTCGCTTGACACCGTAGAACTGATCATGGAGTTTGAAAAAGAATTCAACATCAGCATTCCCGATGAGGCGGCGGAAAAAATCGTTACCGTTGGTGACGCGATCAAGTATCTCGAAGAGAACAAAAAGTAATTAATGACGAGGCGCAGAGTCGTCGTTACGGGCCTGGGAGCAATTACTCCATTAGGCAATGATGTTGCATCTTTCTGGCAAGGGTTAGTGTCGGGAGTTAGCGGAGCTGCTCCTATTACTCATTTCGACGCTGCCAAATTCAAAACGCAGTTTGCCTGTGAGGTTAAGGGTTTTGATGCAATTGCCTATTTTGACAGGAAAGAGGCCCGAAAAATGGACCCTTTTTGCCACTATGCCATTGTTTCTGCAGACCAAGCTATTGCAGATTCAGGAATCGATTTTGAGAAACACGACCGAAACCGTTGTGGTGTCATTATGGGTTCGGGAATCGGCGGACTTCAAACATTTTTAGAGGAGATAATGGCTTTTGCCAAAGGCGATGGTACGCCAAGGTTCAATCCTTTTTTTATTCCAAAAATGATTATCGATATCGCCCCCGGCCAGATTTCGATAAAACACGGATTAAGGGGCCCTAATTACAGTTGTGTTTCTGCCTGCGCAACCTCTAGCCATTCGATTATTGATGCATTTTATTTGATTCGAAATGGCATTTCAGACTTTATGGTTGCCGGAGGCTCAGAAGCGGCTGTAAATGAGGCTGGAATTGGTGGTTTTAATGCAATGAAGGCCTTATCAGAGAGAAATGATGATCCCAAAACGGCAAGCCGCCCTTTTGACCTTGATCGTGAAGGCTTTGTTTTAGGTGAAGGGGGTGGCGCTCTTATTCTCGAAGAGCTTGAACATGCCCAAAAAAGAGGGGCAAAAATTTATGCGGAAATTTGCGGCGCTGGAATGACGGCTGATGCACATCATATAACCGCCCCTTCTCCAGAAGGCGAGGGCGCTAAACGGGTGATGATTGAGGCCTTGGCAGATGCGAGCCTTTCTCTGCAATCTGTAGATTACATTAACATGCACGGAACCTCGACCCCATTGGGCGATATTAGTGAAACAAGAGCTATTAAATCAGTGTTTGAAGCCCATGCTTTCAAGATGAACGTCGGGTCAACTAAATCTATGACCGGCCATTTACTCGGTGCTGCGGGCGTGATTGAGGCCATTGCTTCTATCCTTGCCATTCACAATAGCACAATTCCTCCAACGATTAACCATTTTACAGACGATCCAGACTGCGACCTAAACTACACCTTTCACAAAGCAGTCAACAAAAAAGTAAACGTTGCAATGAGCAACACTTTTGGTTTCGGCGGTCACAACGCCACCCTCGTCTTTAAAGGTTTTGAATAGGAAAAAAGTGATTCAGGTATTATACAATCGCTTCTTATCCGCAGACAAAATATTTGTTCGTCAGGTTTATGAAATCGTTGGGTTTTATCCGCGAGAGATTTTTTTGTACAAACTTGCCTTAACGCATAGCTCTTTGGTAAAAACCAAAGAGAAAAGTGCAAGGGAATGTAATGAGCGCCTCGAATTTTTGGGTGACTCAATTCTGGATTCTATTGTTTCAGAATATTTATTTAAAATTTACCCAACCGATAGCGAAGGTTTTTTAACCGAGATGCGCTCAAAAATCGTGAACCGAGAGTCTCTAAATGAGATTTGTAAAAAGCTGAAACTCGATTCCATGATTCAATTTTTGCAAGGTCGCCGAGGTCAGGTGAGCAAATTTATGTATGGCGATGCACTTGAGGCCTTTATTGGCGCATTGTATTTAGATTTAGGCTATGGCCGAACCAAAAAATTTGTGCTCACAAAAATCATTTCAGAATTAATTGACCTGAAAGACCGCGAGCGCACCGTTTATAATTATAAAAGTTTATTGCTCGAGCACGTTCAAAAAGAAAAATTGCCAACGATTTTATATGAAGTTGCAAGTGAATACGGAGAGGGAAAAAGTAAACACTTCAAGGTTCATGTAAAAATCGGAGAAAAAGTAATGGGTGTAGGCGAGGGAAGCAACAAAAAATCTGCAGAGCAACGTGCTTCAAAACGCGCTTTGGTCAATATTGGCCTTATCACCGAAGTTGGGAAAGGCTAATTTTTAACTCGCCTGAAGTTCCAAAAGGGCCATATAGGCCATTAATCCACTTGAGATTTTTAATGCGTCCTCATCAATATTAAATCGAGAGGTATGCAAGCCATTTACGATGTTTTTGGCCTCATTTCGGGTTCCGAGCCGATAAAAACATCCGGGAATTTTTTGGGTGTACCAAGCAAAATCTTCTGCTGCCATCCATAAATCAAGGTCGAGCACATTTTCTTTTCCCAAATAGGTTTCTGCTGCCGATTTTGCTCTTTGGGTTAATGGTACGTCATTGTACAAAACCGGATACCCTTTTCTAATTTCAAGTGCTGCGCTTGCGCCCATGGCCTTAGCGATTCCTTCTATTGTTTGGCGAATTTGTTTGTGAGCGGCTTCTCTCCACTTCTCGTTAAGGGTGCGAAAGGTGCCCTCTATGTAAACGGAATCGGGAATAATATTGGTCGCACCATTGGCGATTACTTTTCCAAAAGTAAGCACCGATGGAACCCTCGGGTCCATTGTGCGGCTCACCACTTGTTGTGCGGCAGAAATAATTTGGGCTGCAATTGCTACAGGATCAATTGTGTTTTGAGGCTGAGCGCCATGGCCACCTTTACCATGGATTGTAAGATAAATTTCATCGGTTGAAGCCATGTACATTCCCGATCTAAAACCAACTTTTCCAACTTCAATAAATGGCATTACATGTTGCCCGATAATGCTACTGACGATTGGATTATTGAGAACGCCTTCCTTTATCATGAGGCTTGCGCCTCCCGGCAATTTTTCTTCCCCCGGTTGAAAAATTATTTTGAAGGTGCCCGCAAACTGTTTTCTCATTTGCATCAGAATGTTGGCTGTACCCAATAAAGAGGCAGTATGAACATCATGCCCACAGGCGTGCATTACGCCTGCGTTTTGAGAACAATACTCAACTTGGTTTTCTTCTTGAATCGGGAGTGCGTCCATATCGGCACGCAAGGCAATTGTTTTTCCCGGACCCAATTCACCTACAATTTGTGCTACTACCCCTGTGCCAGCAACATTTTCAATAAAGGGTATGTTGTTCTCTTTTAAAAAAGCACATACCCTTGCGGCTGTTTTCACTTCTTCAAAAGATAGCTCTGGTTGAGCATGAAATTCTCTGCGCAAATGAAGAACCGAAGGAAAGACCTCTTCGGCAGATTTTTGGATTTGGGAAAGAATGTCCATCTGTTTGGGCTTGGGCAAAAATAAAGGATAATAGCCTACGTTTCTTTTCTTTTCGCAAACAAGGCTTGTTTTTTCTTTTTCCGCTCTTATTTGGCCTTCTTCGTTAAATATCAACTAATTTTGGTGTCGAATGAATAAAAATTTCATTTTTCTAATTCTCTCCCTTTTTCTTTTTGCTTGTTCCTTATCCGAAAAAGAAAAAAAGACGATTTCTGATTTAACCGACCAACTTCCTGTTCAGGAGGCTTTTAATGTAACGTATTTATATTCTGACTCAGCTGTGTTGCAAGCAAAGCTTACTGCGCCACACGTATTAGAAATTACGGAAAACGAAGTTCAATTTTCAATTTTCGACCAGGGTCTAAAGCTTGAATTTTTTGCAAAGAATGGGGAGCCCCAGAGTGTGCTTACCGGAAATAATGGTCGAATAAACATGGAAAAGGGCCTTGCCAAGGTTACAGGCAATGTTTTAGTCATAAATCAAAAAGGAGAGCGGCTCGAAACAGAAAGCCTTACCTGGAACAAAGGCGCAGATAAAGTATATTCAGATGAATTTGTAAAAATCATTACCGAAGAAGAAATTGTGTATGGCGATAGCCTGGAGGCAAGCCCTGATTTTGGTCAATACAAAATTTTTCAAATCAGGGGCATTACGAATTTAAAAGAAAACTAAATATGAAATATTTAGATTACCTTTTTCTCTTAGGTGCCGGCTTTATGGTTTTTTATTTGGCTACCCGTTTTGAAAGTCTTTCTTGGATGCAAATCGGTTTGCTGCTTGTCGCCATTTTGTTTGCTGCCTTTCAATTCGGGCTTCGAAGTCAAATGCGGAAATCGCAAAGAAAAAAAGAAGAAGAAAAATGATTTACGTAATCCCCTTAGTTATGCTGATTTTTTCAGCATTCTTTTCAGGAACTGAAATTGCTTTTGTTTCTGCCAACCGCCTAAAAATTCAACTTAAGCAGGTTCAGGGAGAGAAATTCGGCCATTTGTTGACCCGTTTTGTGCAAAACGCGCCAAGGGTAATCACAACTCTTTTGGTAGGAAATGCCTTGGCCCTTGTTATGTGGGGCATTTATTTCGGGGAAATAATTCGACCCGTTATTCAACACTATCTGTTGTTAGGTGGGCTGAACCCTGAAAGCGAATTTTTGGTCCTCATCCCTGAAACCATTATTTCGACCCTAATTATCTTAATGTTGGGCGAGTATATTCCAAAAGCCCTTTTCCGAATCAACCCAGATAAAATGATGGGATTGGTCGGGCCCATTCTCAATTTTTTTTACCTTTTGTTTTATCCCCTCGTTTCCATTACCAATTCGAGTACATCTTTCATTCTCAACAAGATTTCAAAAAGTACCGTTAAGCAGGAAGAATGGGTAGTTTCAAAAAAAGACTTAGACCATTTTATTAAAGAAACTTTGTCTGAGGCCGAGGGAACGCCTGTTCATGAAATCGATCGTGAAATGTTTAATAATGCATTGGATTTCAATAAAATACGTGCCCGAGATTGTATGGTTCCAAGAACTGAGATTGTAGCCGTTTCTCAAGAAACAAGTATTGAGGCCTTACGTAAACTTTTCGTTGAAACAGAGTTGTCTAAAATCATCATTTATAATGAAAATCTAGACAATGTTACCGGTTATGTTCATTCCAGTTCCTTGTTTAAAAACCCTACCCGCATCGAGGAGGTGCTTCAATCTGTTTTGGTGGTTCCCGATTCTATGCCTGGCCACGTTTTGTTAACTGAATTTACAAGAAACCGTAAGAGCGTAGCTTTAGTAATCGATGAATTTGGGGGTACAGAGGGATTGGTAACCACCGAAGATTTAGTAGAAGAGGTTTTCGGCGAAATAGAAGACGAGCACGATATGCCCGAGGATTCAGTTTTGCTTAAAAAGCAAACGGGTCCGAATACTTGGCTTTTCAACGCTAGATTAGAGGTTTATGAAATTAACCGTGAATTTGGCCTTAATTTGCCCGAAGAAGGGGATTATTCTACACTAGCCGGCTTGGTCATTACCCTCGCAGAAACCATTCCCAATGCTAATGATGCTTTTATGGTTGGGGATTATCGAATTTTGGTTTTAGATCGTTCAGAAAATCGCATAAACACGATAAAGGTCGAGAAAGTAGTTTAAGCTTCGTAAAAAAGCGCCAAAATCGCGTTTTTCTGTTTTGTGAAATAATGGGATGGGCGTAACTTGCACTCCTTTTTTTAATGGGTATTAAGATTAGTTACAGTAAAAATATATGAGCGTAATGCAAAAAATCCGCTCCAATGCGGCCTTAATGGTAGTATTGATCGGACTCGCAATGGTTGCTTTTATTCTAAGTGACATGTTTAAAAACATTGGAGGGGGAGGCAGTGGTATTCCTGCAATAGGAGAAATCTTTGGAGAACAGATGGACACCCGCGAGTTTCTTAAGTTGTATGAAACCAACTTGTTAAACGAGGGAAACCCCTCAGAGCAGGAACGAAAGGCTACCATCTGGCAAAGAACATGGGATGGTTTTATCAATCAAAAAATGTTTGATAGAGAGTATTCCCTTTGCGGAAACTCGGTTTCTAACAAGGAGCTGAATGGGCTTTTCAACAATCCGCCTCCAAATTCGGAACTGCGAAATATCCCCGATTTTAAAGACCAAGTAACAGGGCAATATTCCCCTGAGCGGTTTTTTTCTTTTTATAATCAGGCAAGGGAAATTACCGAGCCTCAAAATGACCAAGAAAAAAGAATGCGTGAATACATGAAAAGTGTTGAAGAATACGTGTATCTCAATCGCCTACGCGACAAGTATTTTGGTCTATTGAAAAAGTCTGCCTTTACTACCGGTGCAGAAGCAGAAAGAATGTATCAAGATCAAAATCGCAAGCTCGACATGAAGTATCTTTTTGTAAGTTTTGCAACCATGCCAGATGCAGAAGTTGAGGTTACAAAAGAAGATTTAAAAACGTATTACAATAACCACAAAGAAATGTATCGAAGAGATCAGGAAGAAGTTGATATTCGTTACGTTTATTTTGAAAAACTACCTACTGGAGCAGATACTACTGCGGCCATTGAATTTTTAAATAAACTCATCCCGGGTTTTCAAAACACCAAAAACGATACCGAATTTATTTCTCGTTATGCTGGAACATTAGACACGGTTTGGAAGCCGATTTCTACCTTGCCGGCTTCGGTATTAGCTTCTGCAGATACAATAAATGCAGGAGATGTTTTTGGTCCCTCATTAGATAACCAAGGAAAATTCCAATTATACAAAATGTTGGAAAAAAAGGAAGGCGGAGACGCCTCTGTACATGTACGTCACATTCAATTTAATTTCGGAATGCCGCCAAGCAAAGCTGACAGTCTTGCTACAAAAGAGCGTGCAGACAACCAAAAGAAAACCATTACCAGTGTTAACTTTTCTGATGCGGCCCGCGCTCAATCAGAAGACCCAAATTCCAAAAATCAAGGCGGGGATATGGGCTGGCTTACCTTTCCTTCTGCCTATGGCGAAGCTTATGACAAGGCTGTAAAAAATGCGGCGAAGGGTGCTTTTGTTGTGACTACCGTTCCGGGCGGTTACGTTTTGGTTGAAGTCTTGGAAAGAACAACGACCCTCACCAAAATTGCCAGCATTCCACGTGAGGTTTTTGCGGGTAGCGCAACCGTGAAATCGGTTTATCAACAAGCCACTCGTTTTGCTTCTGAGGTCGACAAAAATCAGGGTAACATGGAAAAGGCGGCAGAGGCTTTTCCGGGAATGAATCTTAGGAAAAATCCAAGCCCAATTACACCGAATACCAATTCAATGTTAGGATTACAATCTCCACAGGTTTTAATTAATTGGGCATTGAAAGAGCCAAAAGGAACGATCACCAAAGAAATTTTAGACACCGAAAATGCTTTTGTGGTTGCTGAAATTACAGACAAGCGCGAACAAGGCTACAAGCGAATGGAAGAAGTTGAAGAAGCTATTAAGCCCAATGCGCTGAATAATGTGAAGGCCAAAAAAATCATGGAAAAATTGAAAGGCTCGGCCGGCGGGAGTTTGGAAGAAATCGCTACGGCCTATGGCCCAGGTGCTACGGTTCAAAACGCGACAGGAATTGCATTTGTTACTTCTTTTCAAAACCCCCTTGGCGCTGAACTAAAGGTGTATGGTCGTGCCTTTGGTATGACCCCAAATGAAATTAGCAAGCCCGTGGTTGGAACCAATGGCGTTTACCTCGTTCAGGTAGTTAATGTAGTTGAGGCGGCCCCGTCAGACCCTCAGTCGCTTGAATCTATTAAGTTTTCTCAAAAATTCGGTAAGGCAAGTTTTTTTGAAACCCGCACCTACGAGGCTTTAAAAGAGATTGCCAAGGTTTCTGACCAGAGACGTAATCACATGTATTAATTTGTTGATACCCATTCGGGTATCGGGATTAAATTTGAAGGGCTGATTTCTTATGAAGTCAGCCCTTCTTCTTTTTGTTGCGCCTCTTTACATATCAAAGCCCCTTTATTTTTTTGATCCTATTCATAGCGGTCATTCTATTTCGTATTCCTTCTTTTCATCCCGGTTTTTTTAATACAGACGAGTCTTACTATTTAGTTTCTGCTGAGCGAATTGCAGAAGGCGGAATTCAATACATAGATACGATTGACAACAAGCCGCCCATTTTGGCTTGGTTTTACACGTTTTGGGTTATGCTTTTCGGTACGCACGCCTTGTTAGCAATCCGAATTTTCACTTGCCTCTACTTATTTCTGGCTGCATTGATTTTTAATCGAATGGTAGTTGGAACCCGCCTAATTTCTGGTTTTTCAATCTTGCCCGGCTTTCTTCTTATCGTATTGTGTAGTGTGCCATGGTACGCCCTTGAATTAAATGGCGAACTCTTAATGCTTTTGCCTCTTATTCTTGCTTTCAAAAGTCTAATGCCAAGCGGGGACAAGGAAAAAGAAACACCCGACTATTACCTTTTTGGTTCGGGTATTCTTTTTGGATTTTGTTTCATGATAAAGTATCAGGCTTTGTTTCTCTTCTTTGGCTTCACTATAGCCTATATTTTGAACTTTGCACCAAAATTCAAAACCTTGTTTTCGATAATATCTGGTTTCTTGGCATCTGTTTTTGCCATATTATTAATCATTTATTTTAAGGGTTCGCTCTCTGAATTTTGGAGACTTGGCGTTTTATATAATCTTGACTATCTCAGAATCGGCACCAATCCAGGAGAAGAAACTTCAATATTTGGGGGCATTTATTCGGCATTAAAAATATGGGTAGTGTTTTTTGCCTTTGGTCTAATTGGGGTAATGCATTTTCGGTCTCGGTTTTTCACCCTCCCGATTCGTTTAAGAAAAACCGAATCCATTCTTTTGAGTTGGTTAATTACAGGCATTATTTCTGTTTTAGCGGGCGGGTCAAGGCTATACCTCCATTATTTTATTCTCGTTTTTCCCCCTCTTGCCGCATATTGTGCTCGGTTTTTTGATGTGTTTTCACATCGGCAACTTCGGGGCTTGGGTTTTTATGGCTTAATGACCCTTCCTCTTTTACTTTTAATACAAGGCTTTTATTGTATGGGACCCGAAAAAATGCGTTTTATTTCTGGGGTTTTTAAAGAGAACGGCTGGACGAATAAAATGGCATTTACGATGAACAAGCCTCATATTTTAAAGCCCTTTATTACCCCTGAAATTGCAAAAAAGGGAGTTTTCGTGCTCAACTTCCAACCCGAAATTTATTTGCGATTAAATGCAAGATGTGCAACCCCCTTCACAAATTTCAGTATCGCCTATTACCAATTCGGCTTTTTTCCTGGGGCTGATGGTTACAGTCTCATTAGCAGCCACTCCGAACTTGAGGAGATTTACCGAGCATTTGAGAAAGACATGCCTGCGGCCATTATTGATTCATGGGAAGAAAACCAGCTCGGAGAGCTTTTTCCCATTTTGCAGAAAAAAATGCCCCTCCTTTTTGCGCATTATAGACCAATTACGGCAGGAAAAAATCGCATTTACCTGAGAGACTGAACAAAAAGCGTAAATTCGTCTTTTCACTTTTTACCTGAAAATGAAATTTGGTGTTATTACCTTTCCCGGGTCCAACTGTGACCATGATTTAATCTATAGCCTTAAAGTAAATTTAGGTGCCAATGTGGTACACCTTTGGCATAAAGAAACTGATTTACAGGGCTGCGATTTCGTTTTTCTTCCGGGTGGTTTTTCTTATGGGGACTATTTGCGCTCTGGCGCCATTGCCCGATTTTCTCCAATTATGAATGAGGTTATTTCTCATGCAAAAAAAGGAGGGTATGTAATGGGTATTTGCAACGGGTTTCAAATTCTTACCGAAGCACATTTGCTCGATGGCGCACTCATTAGAAACGAAAGTCTTTTGTTTAACAGCAACAATATTTGGTTAAAGCCCGGTTCAAAAAAGACCCTTCTCACCCGCGATCTTGAAGACCGGCCCTACCAAATGCCAATCGCTCATGGTGAGGGTAATTTCTTTTGCGCTGCCGACGATTTACAAAAAATAGAGGACGAAGATCGTGTCTTGTTTCGCTATTGCGATTCTAGTGGAACCATAAACAAAGCCGCAAATCCAAACGGCTCCCTAAACAACATTGCAGGCATTACCAATAAAGGCAGAAATGTTTTTGGAATGATGCCTCA
>JAYSVQ010000510.1:0-3254 GCA_043718485.1 Bacteroidota bacterium | reverse complement strand
GACCTCAGCACCTATATCACAGGTCAAGTGATTCAGGTGGATGGGGGCATGGTAATGAGCTAATTCATGAAATGAAGCAATAATTTCACATTAAGCGGGTTATTGCTGAAATTCACGGCCCCGAAAGGGATTCATGGTTCAATTCGACTTTAGCATATCTCCAATTTGGTTACTGCCTTGTGCAGTGCTATCGGCCTTGCTTTCCTGGTGGTTATATCGCCGCTCAGGCGAATTAATGCCGGTTTGGCTTAAATGGACGCTGACATTTTTGCGGTTCAGTTTATTCACCTTGCTCTTCTTTTTATTACTCGGGCCGCTTCTCACCTCAACTACCCGACATCAAAACTTACCCATCATCGCCATTTTACAAGACGATAGCGAAAGCTTAATCATAAATAAAGATTCTAGTTTTTTAAGGGATAGTCTTCCCTCAAAATTAAAAGAACTGATAGGCGCATTTGATAAAGATGAATACAATGTTCAGTTCCATTCTTTCTCCCAAAATTTGGGAAAGAATAATTCGCCTGATAGTTTAACTTTTTCAAAAGAAGGAACCAATATTTCTGGTTCTCTCGATGAAATTCGCAAACGATACACGCACCAAAACTTAGGTGCAATTGTGATTGTCTCAGACGGAATCAGTACTTCGGGCGCAAGCCCTCTTTACCAAGCAGAAAATATTAAGCAACCCGTTTTTCCGGTTCTTGTTGGCGACACATCTGAACAAAAAGACATAAGCATTTCGACGGTGTTGGTCAATCAAATCGCTTACCTCGATGTACTCACGCCCATGCAGGTTAAACTTAAAGCGATGGGCTACGGAAATGCGAACTTAAAATTGAGCGTTTCGTGGAAAGGAAAACTGCTGGAACAAAGAGAGGTAAATTTAGATAAGACAAAGCCCGAAATGGATGTAACCTTTATGGTAAAACCAGAAGAAATCGGGATGCAGCAATACACGATTACGGTTACCCAATTGAGCGATGAAATTACCTGGAGGAACAATACAAAATTGGTGTTTCTCAATGTTTTAGAGAATCGTATAAAAATTGCACTCTTTGCCGGTGGGCCCCACCCTGATCTCGCAGCCTTAAGGGAACCCATTTTGAGTGATAAACGCTACGAGTTGTTTGAATTTATTCATAAAACCAAAACTGAGTTTTATGAAAATCCTGACCGCTTTAAAATGGAGGATTATGATTTGGTTATTCTGCATAACTTCCCTTTTAGTGCTTCAGATGCTGCCTATATAGAAAAAATAACAGCCCAGGTTAAGAATCGAAACTTGCCCATTTTGTGTTTCAGTGGCATTTTCACCGACTTAAAAACAGCAGCACCCTTATTTGAATTATTGGGAATCTTTCCTGCAGGGGTGAATGAAAACTTCGAAGAGGCTCAGGTGAGATTTCAGCCTGCATTTGCAGAGCACTCAACCTTTACTTTTGATGAAGATTGGATTCGGATGGCGAATCAGGCCCCTCCTCTTTCACGTAATCGCTCTGATTGGCGCGCCCGACCTGAAACTAAAGTGTTTGGCACCGCTACCATTAAAAACGTGCAACTCGGTTATCCCATATTTGGCTTGCAACAAATGCTTGGCAGAAAAAATATGGTTTTTGTTGGAGAGAATTTTTGGAGAATTCGAACCCATTTCAAACTTGAATCCCAAAGCTTTCAACCTTTTGATTTATGGATACTCAACACCATTCAATGGTTGGTGGTGAAAGATGACAAACGAAAGTTTAAGGTTTTTCCGGTAAAACCATTATTCGGAGGAAATGAAGCTGTTATGTTCCGCGGTGAAGTATATGACGACAATTTTAATCCGGTGAGTGGAGCTGAAATCAAATTGAAAATAAAATCACCTGATAACAAAGAACTCGACTTCTACCTCAACGAAAGCGGACATGCACATTACTTTTTAGAAACCGGAAATTTTAGTGAAGGAACCTATTCTTATTTAGCAGAAGGCAAAAAGGGAGAATTGTTATTAGGCAAAGACCAAGGGCAATTTTCGGTCGGCAAATCTAATATTGAACACTTTCAACTTAAAGCAGATAAAGGCATGATGGAGCAATTGGCCCTTAGAACCAAGGGTACATTTTACCATGTGCGCGAAATGGCGGGCCTTGTCGATCAAATAAAAGCGATACCCACTTTAAAGCCGGTGGTTGACCTTCAAAAATCACGAAAAGGCTTTCAGGAACTTACATGGGCCCTATTTCTACTCATTGGCATCGTAACAATAGAGTGGGTCGTGCGCAAAGTGTATAGCCTTATTTAAAAAAAAGGTGTAATCGATTCTTGTTTTTGTACATGCTACATTAGTTGGAGCTGGATAAATTGATTCATGAATTTAAAAGAAGCGTTCGTATTTCTATTTTGCCTACCAATAATTGTCAGGGCACAACATCCAATTCAAGGAATCATCTTTGACAAATCCAGTGGTGAAAGCCTTGAAGAAGTAAAAATTCAAATTGCTGGAGATTCAAGAATGTTCATTAGCGACGATTCAGGCAAATTTTTCCTGCCTCCCACAACTGCAGGAAAAAAGGTGAGCTTCCAAAGAATGGATTATGAGGGAATCGTTCAGGAAATCCCATCCGCTACTAAAAAATGGGAAATAAAAATGAGTCAAAAACCTGTAAGTATTCCAGAACAGGTAATCGGAGATGCATGGCAAAGGGTGTATCCCAATCCAAAAACCTATTTGTTTGACTACGGATTTCTAAATAAAAAAATCGCGGTAATCGTCTTTGAGAAAGAATTCAAAAAACCAAAATTTCAAATATTGGACGAACAAGATAATCCGCTCTTCACATGGACAGGTGAGGCGCACATCGGGAACTTGTTTAACGATTGCGAGGGACAATTATGGGCCGTCACGCTGGATTCAGCTTATATTGTAAGTCTTGAACATGAACTTGTATTAAAACAACCAATCACAATTGATTCGTTCAAAAAATCGATTGAATCTTGCTTGGCAATTTCCGGTAAGACAAAATTCTATGAGAAGTCCATCAACAATATGGACAAAATACTCTGGTATGCCGATACCGATGCACCTCGTGGGTACGGCACCCAACTATGCCGCGTGCGTAATGAAACCCGCCTTCAACAAATGGCAGAGGAGGGCTTTCCCATTGATAGACCTTTCGATGCAAAGGCTTTGATGCGGTCGCCACTTTCAGAAACAAGGGAGGGAATGTTCAATATGTTTTTTTTACAACATACCTTTTTTGCGCCACTTTATG
>JAYSVQ010000509.1:0-9983 GCA_043718485.1 Bacteroidota bacterium | reverse complement strand
GTGAGAGATGAGCCTCCGGGAAAAAGCGCAAAATATTTTTATGAATTAGGGCTAGCCTATAATAAACTCGGTGATTATGAAAACGCCAAAAAAGCATGGGAGAAAGCTAATTTCGGCCCGTATGCAAAATTGGTGAATCAACAATTGTCCCTCAATAGCCCGGGCTATTTTTATTCAATAGCGGCATCTTATTATATGGCGGGTGAATTCACTGAGAGTAAAGCGCAAATTCAAAAAGCATTAGAGCTGCAAAGCAATTATGGGAAAGCCTATTTATTGTTAGGAAAAATTGCACGCAAACAAGGCGACATGAGCGAAGCTGCTAATCAATATAAAACCGCTGCAGATAACGAGCAGGATATTACGCAGAAAAACAAATTGCTGATGTCGGTTTTAAGTATGCAAATTGATGCAGGAGATTATTCTGCTGCAATTGCTACTGCTAATACCTTGGGTAGCTCTTCTCCAAGTGTTGCCTATTTCAAAGGCTTGGCGCAATATAAACTTGGACAAAATAGCAATGCAGCATCCACGCTTGAAGAATTGGTAAGCGTAACAACTGACCCGAAAATAAAGGCGAAATATTCCTTTATTTTAGGAATGGCATATAAAGCACAGAATAAGGTTGAGCCTGCAAAGGCTGCGTTTAAAACAGCTATGGGCGGCCAATTTAAAGCTGCAGCGAAAGCAGAATTGGAAAAGTTGAGCGGAAAAAGTTAAGGGCACCTCTAAAAACTCTTCAGACAAGGCTTGCGTGTTTTTCAACTTTCGAGTTGACTTCCTGTCAATGATGGAATTGATTAATTCGCATAACGCAGTATCAAGTGTTTTTAGAGGTGTCCCTAATTCCGATTTAATACTCGAGCCAACCCTCAGGGCTTAAAATACTCAGTTTCTTGGTTGAAGATGGTTCTACTCGTCCAATAATTTTGGCCTCGAGGTTGAATCTTTTGGCGATTTCAATCATCTTTTCAGCACTTGTTGGGTCTGTATAAATTTCTATTCTGTGGCCCATATTAAAAACCCTAAACATTTCTGCATATGAGGTTCCTGCTGATTCTCTAATGGTTTGAAACAAAGGTGGAATTGGCAGTAAATTGTCTTTTATGATGTGCACGATTCCCGAGAAATGTAACACTTTGTTTTGCCCCCCGCCTGTGCAATGAATCATCGCCCCAATTTTTTTTCTGAAGCCCGAAATGATTTCCTTCATTACAGGCAAATAGGTTCGGGTAGGACTGAGAACAGCTTTTCCAACCGTTAAATCAGTTCCGGGTAAGGGGTCAGTTAGAAAGAACTTTCCTGAGTAAACAAGCTCATCGGGAACAGAAGGGTCGAAAGTTTCAGGATACTTGTCCTTTACTTTTTTCGAGAATAAATCGTGTCTTGCTCCTGTTAGGCCATTGCTACCTATTCCGGAATTGTAGGTGTTTTCATATAGCGTTTGGCCATAACTGGCAAACCCAACAATAACTTGACCGGGCTGGATATTGGCTTCAATAACCTCATCTTTATGCAAACGGGCAATCACAGTTGTATCCACAATTAAGGTGCGAACCAAGTCGCCTACATCTGCCGTTTCACCCCCTGCACTGTGAATGGAAATCCCTTTGTCCCTAAGCATTTGTAAAACGGTTTCTGTGCCCTGAATCAGGGCACTTACAACCTCGCCGGGCACCTTAAATTTATTTCTTCCCAATGTGGAGGATACAACCATGTTTTCCATCGCCCCGACACAAATCAGGTCGTCGGTATTCATTACGATTGCGTCTTGGGCAATACCCTCCCAAACCGACAAATCACCTGTTTCCTTCCAATAGGCCCATGCCAGCGATGATTTTGTGCCCGCACCATCAGCATGCATAACGAGTCGGTATTCAGGATCACCAGAAATAAAATCAGGCAAGATTTTACAAAAGGCGTTTGGAGCTAAACCCTTATCCAGCTTTTCAATCGCTTTATGCACATCTTCTTTTTCGGAAGAAACCCCTCGGGCGCGGTATTTATCTTGATTCATAATTGCACAAAACAAAAAGAGCAGACTTGATTTCCAAGTCTGCCCTTTTCAACGTGGGTGTAAATCACTTCGGTTGATTGAAATTAAACGAAGTAATCCTGAATTCTGAACGACGGTTAAGTTGCTCATCCTCATCTGATAATTCGGGGTAAATCATTAAAGTAGATTCACCATAGCCAAACCACTCTAAACGTGCAGGGTCTGTATTTTTAGAAATAAGGTATTCCATTACTGATTTTGCACGGCGCTCAGAAAGGTCTTTGTTGTATTTCTCAGAACCATTTGAGTCGGTATGAGAACCAACGCGAATCACAATTTGAGGGTTGTCGGTAAGTGTTTTCAATAAGGCATCAAGCTCTGCTTGAGATTCAGGCCGCAATTCAGCCTTATCAAAATCGTAATAAATATTATTCAAGACTATGGGCAAGCCAATAATAATACGCTCAATGAAAATATCGATATTTTTTTCAATATCGTTCTTTCCCGGCTTCATACCTTTCGTGTCAAAATTTTCTTCGTTTGCCAAATATTCAGGTGCGTTGGCTACGATTTTGTAACGCTTGTTTGGTTTAAGCTGAAAGGTGTAATCTGCGTTTTGATCGGTAACGAAAGTATCAAGGGGAATTAATATTTCGGGATTATCGGGATCTATTACAAATAAAAGGGCAACGGCAAAAGGAACGGCCTGCCTTGTTTTTTTGTCCCTAATTTTACCATGAACAGCAACTTCAATTGGGTCTTGTGGTTTTCGTTTTGCGTAATAAATATCTGCGCGTCCTTCGCCGCCTTTGCGATTAGAGGTGAACAAACAAATCGAATCTTGTTTATACCAAGCGGGTCCATAATCGTCATAAGATGAATTTATGGGGGCACCCATATTCATTAGGGTTTTGTCTTTGTAATTTCCGCCTGAGCCTTCGATTCTAAAAATATCAGAGCCACCGTAGCCTTTATGTCCGTCAGAGGAGAAGTAAAAGAAATTCCCATTTCTGCTTTGAAAAGGAGAACGGTCGTCAAAAGGTGTATTAACTAAAGGCCCAGCATTTACCGGCTCAGACCATTCATCCCCGTCGAGGGTTGAAAACCAAACATCAAATCGACCCCAACCCCCTTCGCGGTTTGAAACGAAGTACATCGTATTTCCGTCTGGAGAAATGGAGGGTTGAATATCTATGGTTGGCACATTTTTAGTCTTTCCACGCGAGTTAATCACTACTTCTTTTTGTCCTTTTAAAGCCTCTACTGCCTCGCGTTTTCCCCAGCCCTTTTTATCGGGGTCGTAAACCGATTTATAAATTACGCAGCCATATCCCAGCTTGGTATTATTGCAAATCGAATAATACATGGTCAAGCCATCCGGCGTAAAGGTTGAGCTTCCGTCGTTGTATTTCGTATTAATTTTTTTGCCCAAATTTTCAGGTACACCAAAGGTGGTGTCGTCTTCAATTTTAACAATGAAAAGGTCTGAAAAATCAGCCTCGTTCAATCCTGAATACGCTTTATTACCCAAAGCTTCAGTTCTGTAAGAAGTGAATACTACAAAAGAATCGCTTTTATTTTGGTTCAAAATTGAAGGAAACATATCACCAGCAGGGGTGTTAAAGTTTACCTGGCTCACGACATAATCCGGAATTTTTTCCTTTTCTGCCAACACCATTTTACAGCCTTCAATTTCAAGACTTACACGCTTTGAATATTCATCTTTCAGCGGGTACCGCTTTTTGAATTCTTGAAAAACCTCAAGGGCATCGTTTTGCCGATCGAGCATTCGGTAACAAGTTCCCACTTCAAAATACAAGGTGTCGTTTGCATTGGCATCTAGCGATTTAGCACTCTCATAGTAACGGGTTGCTTCCTCATAATTTTGCAATTGTTTTTCGCAACGAGCCACCTTAAAAGTTGCTCCGAAATTATTCGGCTCCTTTTTCAGGGCTTCACGATAATACCGTGATGCCTCAGTAAAATTTCTGAGCGCAAATAATGCGTCGCCTTGCTGAATGATTTTAGCAGGAGTACCCTTAATGGGTTGATCCTTAGGATCTTTGCTTTTTTTGCTTTTCGCAGGTTCGTCCTGAGAAAATCCCCTTCCGGGTAGGGCAAAGAATAAAACCATCAGCAAAACCGATGATATTTTAACAAAGTGTTTGGCTGACATATAGGCCGAAGTGTGGAAATACTAAATTTAGTGGAAACTGAACCAACAAATTTTGTAAAAGCAGGAACAAACTTAAAAAATTAATTCAAAGGCAGAAAGCCTCAAAATAGGATTAACCACAGCAAATAATCTGATATTAACACACTTACGGCACAGAGAACGAAAGAGCGAACCGTAAAACGGCCCAATCCACTGGCACCTCCTTGGGTTGAAAGACCCATAAAACAACCGATAATGGCGATTATTAGCCCAAAAACGAAGCTTTTAAATAATCCTCCTGCGAAATCTTCCAAGCTGAAATAATCTCTTAGGTTATCAAAAAAGGTGCTGAAGCTCATGTCCAAGAAATAGGATGAAACTGAAAAAGCTCCGAAAATGGCAATAAAATTTGCAAAAAGGGTAAGGAAAGGCATCATAATTATGAGCGCGATTACCCTGGGGAGGGCTAAAAACCGAACCGGATCAATTCCCATGAGCGATAAAGCGTCGGTTTGTTGGCTTAATCGCATGGCTCCAATTTCGGCGGTAATAGAAGCGCCTAATCTTCCGGAAATAACGAGCGCCGTTAAAACAGGGCCCATTTCCATTACAATTGCACGAGAAGTTTGTCCACCCATAACATCCAGAGAAATGAGGTCTCTAAATTGGTATGCCGCCTGCCAGGCAATGATGGCACCCGAGAAAAACCCCACAATCAATACCAAAGGCACTGACCGGGTTCCCATTTCATCTAATTGAACAACCAACCGCTTCCTGTCTCTAATAATAAAGGAGCTGAGGATGCATAGCCTATAGATTAAATACCCTAAATCTCCCGCATCTATCCAAGTTTTATACAGAATGCGCATATTTTTAAAACCCTAATTACTTAAAAATTGTCCTGAAAATAAGAATGCCCAAGATAAGGTGGTGCGAAAATTGCATTTTCCTGCCCTTTCTTAATGTTTATTTTTGACCATTCTATGCCAAAATCTGTTTCTGCTCTCCTTCTGTTCTCCATTTTATTCTTTGCAATCTTGATTCCTTTTCAAGTCAAAACCCAAACTAAGAAGTTAGGGAAATTGCAAAAGGTAGTTGAGTACTATCCTGATTCTGTAAAAACCAGAGTTAAATATTAGTATTATGCTTTTGTAAACGACAGCGATACGGTTATGCATGGCCAGTACAAATGGTATTTTGATGATGGAAGATTAAAAGCAAAAGCCTGGTTTGAAAAGGGAGAAAGGGACAGTGTAATGCTTTCTTATTTTCATTCGGGGGGCTTGAGAGAAGAAGTGTTTTATAGAAATGGAATGTTGAATGGTCGAGCCAAAACATACTATTCGGGTGGAGCATTAGAAGCGCAGGGCGAGTATGTTGAAAATCGAAAACAAGGAACCTGGAAATATTACGAAACCGATGGCCGCGTTTCAAGAACTGAAAACTGGGAAAACGGATTTTTGAAGGAATGAATACCGGATTACCCCCGGTTTGTTTTTATAGCCGAAATACAGGTCCTGAATTAGCCTATGCATGGCATATTC
This sequence comes from Bacteroidota bacterium, assembly GCA_043718485.1. Taxonomy (GTDB): domain Bacteria; phylum Bacteroidota; class Bacteroidia; order J057; family JADKCL01; genus JAYSVQ01. The sequence continues at coordinate 4,288 of JAYSVQ010000509.1, read as the reverse complement.
TTTTTGAAATATTATTAGGCATTCCCTACAAAAGGGTTGACGAAATCAATTCAACTGCCTCTTTTCTCATTTGCTATTCAGAAAATCAAGTTGAAAATCAAACCCGTTGGATTTATAATTCAGGTTTTTTAAATAAAATGCCTGAAACCAGAATTGAGCCCGATTGCCTTTTAGGTGAAGTGCCGCTACTTTTTCCAACTCCTTCACACATACAAGGTGCAATGATGCCCTTTGACTTACCGGCGGCCATTTTTTATTTCGCAAGCCTTTATTCGCATTATTCCCCTTCTCAAAAAGATGAACATGAAAGGATTAAGGAAGCGGATAATTTTATTTTCAAAAACAGCCTGCATCAAAAACCATTGCTGCATTTGTATGCGAAGGAATTTCGCAAAAAATTAATTGAAAACGGATATCCCAATTTTGAGATGCCGGGAAATTTTTCAGTTCAATACACTATGGATGTCGATAATCCATGGAAGTATTTGAATAAGGGCTTTCTCATTAATTTGGGAGGGGCAATGCGAGATTTATTAACCGGAAAAATTCAACTTGTTAAAAACAGAATTCGAATTCTCGTCTCCAAAAAAGACCCCTTTTTTACTTTTCCTTTCATGGCTTCTTTTTTCAAAGATAAAAATGCCAAATTTTTCTTTTTAGTCGCTCACCATTCCCCTAACGATGGCCGTTTTAATTTGAATAATTCTGCGTACCGAAATTTGATAAACAAATGGGTGAATGAGTGGAAGATGCATGCCGGCATTCATCCTTCTTATACTTCCTCAACAACTCCAAATCGAATTGCCGAAGAAAAGGCAGCGCTTGAAAAATGGGCCGGGCCAATTACAGACTCAAGGCAGCATTATTTGAGGTTTCAATTGCCATCGACTTTTCGGGAAATCATTAAAGCCGGAATACAGAACGAGTATTCAATTTGCAGCCGCAGTCAGGGCGGTTTTGTATGTGGCCTGGCGATTTCATTTCCGTGGTTTGATATTGAAAAAAGGGAAATGACCGACCTTATGTTACATCCTGCCCAAGTGATGGATCGCAGCTTTTTGCAAGAAATGAAGACTGGCCCAAAAGAAGCAATGGAAAAAGTTTTAGAACTTGCCGAGCAGGTTAAAGAGGTTAATGGAAATTTTATTCTCATTTTGCATAACGAAACATTCAGCAATTTTGGCGAATGGGCCGGATGGAAATCGCACTGGCTCGAAACAATAACTGCATTAGACAAATTGCAATCATGAAAGCCACGCGCATTTCCGGAAATGAAATAGAGAAAAAAGATTGGAACCTTTGGGTTCAGCAATCAAACGAAGGCTCATTTTATTTGTTGCACGAGTATATGAGCATCATCGCCCCGGATTGGCAAGCCATTGTGGTAAAAGAAAATGAAATTGTAGTTGCCGCAATGCCCTTTGAAATGAAAAAGAAAATGGGGGTAACCTATTCTTTTCAACCTGTTTTTTCTCAAAGTTGGGGCGTTTTTTTTATTCCTCAGAAATTTAAAAATAGGTATCAGGAATTTACCTGGAAAGAAAAAGTGTTGAAAGAAATTATAAGTGAAATCCCACCCCAAATTAAAATAGCTGGCTGGGGTTTTCACCACAACTTTGACTATGCAATTCCCTTTCATCAAGCCAAGTTTTCCATTCAAACCCGATATACTTACCAGTTACAACTCGAGCTTGAGAATGAGAAATTGCTAAAAAATTGTCGTGATTCATTGCGGCGGGATATTACAAAGTCAGCGGATGCCTTTCAATTCAGTAATTCATATTCCAAAGAGAAAGTAAATTTGCTCATCAAACAAAATCAGGAAGCGGGCAAGCAAATTTTGGAAAATCGTTGGGTGCCTACTTTACATGCAATAGGCCAGGCAATTCATAAATCTGAAATGGGTTTTAGTTTAAAGATGGAAGATAATGAAGGCAATTTTCAAGGTTTGGCATTGGTAGGAAAAGTAAAAAACACAGCACATTATTTATTCGCTGCTACCCTTCCTCAAGCCAAACCCGCGACTTCATCGGTTTTATTATGGAATGCAATTCTAAAAAGCAAAACAGACTGCAACGTATTTGACTTTGAAGGCTCAATGTTGCCGGGTGTAGAATCTTTTTTTAGAGCCTTTGGGGGAACCCCAATACCTTATCTTTACATCGGGCGAAATGCCTTATCTTTACCGCTGAGATGGAAAACAAACTCTTTATAGCAGACCGGCAGTCTTCAATTTTTAATCAAATACTTTTTGAACTGAGAAGCGAAGAAATTCAATCCGATAGACTTCGTTTTCGATTTAATCTTGAGCGGGCAGGTGAGTTGTTGGCCTATGAAATTAGTCGGGATTTATATTACCGAAATCAGGAGGTTCAAACCTCGCTAGGCTCTCTCGAAATGCCACTTTTAGAGGAACTGCCCGTTGTGGTTTCAATATTAAGGGCAGGTTTGCCATTTCATGCCGGCATATTGAGAATGTTTGATCGCAGCGATAGCGGTTTTATTTCTGCATATCGACATCATTTTAATGAAAATGATTTTGAGATTCGGGTTGAATACCATGCTTTGCCTGCTGTTCAGGGTAAAACGGTGATATTAGCTGACCCTATGATTGCCACAGGGGCTAGCTTAATTAAGGCATACGAAACGATTGTCGCAAGCTCTGGTCTGCCTGCAAAAGTGATTATTGTGGGATTGTTAGGCAGCGAAGAAGGAATTGAGGTTGTAAGTCGGCGAATACCTGATGCCAAAATTTACCTTGGTGCCTTAGATAAGGAGCTAACAGCCAAGTCTTATATCGTGCCGGGTTTAGGCGATGCCGGTGATCTGGCCTTTGGCGTAAAAATTTGACCCTTCATGTTCAAGGCATTCAGCCTTGAAATACAGGCATTAATAGCTTAAAGGAGGCTTTCGGTGGAATTGCTTTTGTTTTTTCCTTCTTTTTAGTCCATATTTGTTACAGACTTAGGATTATTCTTTTCTGCTTTTGATTCAGTTTCTGCTCGCACCAGAAACAAACTAATTGGGAGGTCGTTTTAATGATAATGGAAATCGTTGAGTACCTAGTAGTAATAGGCTTAAGCGCATTTAAAGTATTGGTGGGAGTGGCTTCAGCAGTTACATTCGATATGGATTTTATTGAGGTTTTTCTCTCAGTTGCAATTGGTGGAATACTAGGAGTTTCGATTTATGCCTTTTTAGGAAATGAAATAAGAGATTGGTTGCAAAGAAGAAAACGAGCAAATGGAATTTTATCGCCTACTGCTAAACAGATAAAGAGACTAAGATTTGTTGTGAAAATTTGGAAGCGTTTCGGAATCATTGGAGTGGCTATTCTTACTCCTCCATTTCTAACCCCTCCGGTTGGCACGGCAATCGCTTTGGCTTTTGGAGAAAGAGTTCCAAAAATAATTATTTACCTAGGGGTGAGCATGATCGCCTGGTCGCTTCTCTTTGCGCTTTTAGGCAACGGAATCAGCCAAATGATGCACCCAACAGCATAAAAATCTGAAAAATTTAAAAACAAAGGAAAAGCACGTGCTCGACCCACAAAAGGTTGAGCATATTTTTTTTGACTTGGATCATACCCTTTGGGATTTTGATTCCAATTCAAAAGTTGTTCTCGGTCGCTTGCTTGACCAGTACAAGAAAAAGGTGCCCGGAATGCCTACTATTGAAGCATTTTTTCCAAAATACAAAAAGGCAAACACCCAACTCTGGGACTTTTATCGCCAAAATAAAATTAAGCAAAGCGAATTGCGAAGCAGTCGGTTCCCGATTGTCTTTCAGAAATTTGGAATTGCGCAACAAGATTGGATGAATGATTTTAGTGAGGCTTACATGAAACTTTGCCCTCGACAAACCGCCCTTATGCCAGGGGCAATCCATACCCTGGAAAGGCTTTCCAAACAATATACCTTGCACATCATCACCAATGGTTTTACCGAATCTCAAGAACAGAAAATAATTGGGAGTGGAATAGATGTCTATATAGACGTTTTGGTAACCTCAGAAACAGCAGATGCACGAAAGCCAAGCCCAGAAATTTTTGAATTTGCTTTAGCTGAGGTGAAAACCACTTCAGAAAAGGCTGCTTATATAGGGGATGAAATTGAAGTTGATGTCGTTGGGGGATTGGCCGCAGGTTTTTCAGTCGTGTTTTTTAATCCTGAAGGCATAAAATGCGATTTTCCGGTGCCTGAGGTGAAAAGTTTGCCTGAATTAATTCCATTATTCCAGAAATAGGCAGAAAAAAACCAAAATTCATTCTTTTTTAGAGGATGAAAAT
>JAYSVQ010000508.1:0-3281 GCA_043718485.1 Bacteroidota bacterium | reverse complement strand
CTCTACCTTTGGCGGAAAGGGAGTTATCATGAAGCGATTATTAATACCGGTTGATTTTTCGGCAGAAAGTCTGGCTGTAATCGAGTTTGCAGGCAGGTTCTTTTCAGCCGACACCAAGGTTACGCTGCTGCATGTATTTCAAATGCCTGTTATTCCCGGTGATACGATGGCCTACTATTCAGATTTCCAGGAATTTTTTCAGCAACACAAAGAGACGCTGGAGAAAAATTTAGCTGCTTTGGCCTCCGGCTCCAAGTTCGAATCTGATAAAATAGAGGTAAAGGTGATTGATGCTATTGATAATGGGGTGGGTAAGGCCATCTCCATTTTTGCCGAAGAACAGGGCTTTGATTTAATTTTAAGTGTAGCCAAGGAAAGGAAGGGCCTGGAAGGGGTTTTTATGGGAACAGAATTGTTTCGGACCCTTCGGCACACCAAAGTGCCTGTATTGGTGTTACGGGCAGATAACTTTCCGCAAGCTTTGCACAGAATTGCCTTAGCCATAGATTTTTCAGAGATATCTCAGCTTGCATGGAAAAAGGTAAAACCCATTGCTGATTTCTTGGGTGCTGAAGTGCTATGTTTTTATGTAAATACAGCCGATGGTTTTATGAGTCAAAGGCAATTTGCGATTCAGAAAAACCTGCTTGTGGAAGAAACGGGAATAAACCCTTTTCCGGATGTGATTATGTATAACGATTACACCCTTGAAGAAGGCATCACACATTTTGTAAATGAAAAACAGGTGGATTTGCTCGCCTTAAATAGTCATGGCCGGAAGGGATTAGCGAGATTTCTTGTGGGCTCTGCCACCGAAGTAATCATTAAAGAGACGCACAGTTCTTTGCTATTCATACCTGTTTCTGAATAATTCATACCGGAAAACACTTGTTTTCAACTAAAAAGAGAAGAAAAACAACCAAAAAATTGGCGATTCGTTAATGGCTTTGTAATTTATTATCGGTTGGTAATTTTACCATGCAATAGGGGGCAAACAAAATGAGTAAGACCGATCTGCTGTTTCAGTTGATCAAGTCTCTGTCTAAGGGGGAGAAACGAAATTTTAAGGTACTAACCCAGTTGACATCGGGCAACAAAAAGTACCTTCAATTATTCGATGCCTTAGATCGTGCGGCAGAGTATAAAGAAAACCAAATCATCAAAGATTTGGAAGACGAGGATTTTACCCGTCAATTTTCTGTCGCAAAAAATTACCTTTATAATAACATATTAAAATCACTTGCTTATTTCTATAAGGGCCAAATTTCAGACAATTTTTCGCTTTCTCTTCAAACCCGAATTTTAATTGAAAAACGCTTGTTTAGTCAAGCGTCCAAGCTTTTGGTAAAGGCATTGGATCGTGCAGAGAAACAAGAGAATTTTTATGAATTGTTGCAACTCTATAATTTACAGCGCATCATATTGAGGCAAACAGGGAATTTTAGAATATTAAATGAGCGTTTGCACGAAATCAATTTCAAGGAGAAATTAGCCCTTGAAAAGCTAAATAACCTGCATGACATTCAGTTTTTGCTCGACAAATTATTGTTCTTAACGACGCATTTTACCTTTTCACCCGACAAGCCTGATTCGGCTTCATTGCTACCCATTATAGAACACCCCCTTATGGAAAGTGAGGGAAATGCACTCTCTATTAAGGCCAAAATCAGGTATTGGACCATCTTGCACCGCTATCATCGGCACCAAGTTGACCGAATCAAAGGTTTGCCTTACTTAAGGAATATTGTAAATGCCTATGAGGCAAATCAAGATATTTTGGAAGATGAGTGGCTGAAATATGTCGATGAAATATGCCATTTAGTCGCAGACTCTTATAGTAATGGCTTTGAAGGGGAGGCTTTCACCTATCTTAAAAAACTTGAATATTTAAAAGGCACCGTTCAAAACGGTTTCACTTATCACTTTGCCAATTATTACAGTTTGTTGCTTATCATGAGTTTTCAAAGTAATAACATGGACAAAGCCTATGAGACGATTGCCGATTTAGAAAAGGAACTTCCCAAGCATGTTGGCCAGATTCCCAAGATGCAAGAAATGAAGTTATATCTTTATTGTGCCATGGGTTCTTTTTTTAAGGAGGATTGGTCAAAGGGTATTAAATGGTTGAATCTGATCATGAATGAACCCAAATCAGAAATTAGCGTCGAAATATTAGGTGTGGTAAGGGTGCTGAAGGTTATTTTGCATTTTGAAAATAAGGACAATGATATTCTGGAGAGCGAAATTCGCTCAGCATCGCGATTTTTGTTTAAGCATGGTCGCTTGTTTGATTTCGAACAAAGACTCTTCTCTGACCTAAGAAGATGGACAGATATGGAGAAGGAGGCAATACCAATTAAAGAGATCGAAGCCTTGAGAGCCTTTGCTGTTTTATGCTCTAAAGATAAGTTTCAAAACTTCACCCTCGCGCTGTTAGATATTGCAACCTGGTTACAAAGCCGTGTTCAAAAGGAAAGCTTTTTGGAAGTTAGGAAACAGAAGATGGGTGATTTGGTGCCCAAAAACTTTAATTCTGGTCAATCAAAATAAGGACGCAATCGCCGAGTAAATCGGCGTTAGCCGTTTTCTTTTCAGCATCATAGTCGTGAAATAAAAGCAGGCCTTGCCGATAAAGTTTTATCGCCTTTGTTTCAGTGATGTTGTAGGCGATAGCCGCGGCTTTTGTAAAATAATGTAACTGGTCCTCAGGGGGAGTGAAGAAACTCATGACCTCGCCATGTGGGCCTTTAATCATTTTAGTGTTGTCGTAGTATTCGGTGTTAGAGAGTGACAGTATGCAGAGTAATTTGAAGATGATAAATAATTTCATTTCAATGATTACTCAGTACTCAAAGGTTGTGAGGTATTTGAATTTATCCAATACCCTGTTTCGCCTAATTATGTACTAAGTCTTTGTTACGAATGCCATTTAAATTTGAGGAGAGGAGGTCTTTATTACATTATTTCAGGGTTATAAGTCATCCATTGAAATAAAAAAGGGTAAGAATTATCTTGATTGTAGGGCTGGATTCATTAAAAGCTTGAATGTTACCTATGTGACCAGATCATGGGAGGCCTTGAATAAGGCAAAAAAAAAAGCCCCCTGGAGGAGGCTTTTCGGAAGCAAACAAACTTTAACCAGTAGTTTAATAGTTAATCGGTTAGATTAAAAATCGTCTGGTATTGTATAAAGAACCCCATCTGATAACATTTCAGACCTTCAACCAATCGCTTGATTGAAGAGAATACGAAAATAGAAAAATGGGAAATCCGTAAAAAGA
>JAYSVQ010000507.1:0-3285 GCA_043718485.1 Bacteroidota bacterium | reverse complement strand
TCATGAGGGGGTCAACCGTGCTACTCGACTTTACACCGGAATTATAAAATTCTATTACCTCTTCCAGTGTTTGAAAACGATTGTCATGCATGTAAGGAGGAGTAAGCGCGATATTGCGCAAGGTAGGGGTGCTAAATTTTCCTCTGTCCTCATTTTTGCTTGTTACTGCATATCGTCCTAAACCTATCCCCGTGAAAAGTGAATCTAAACCATTATTATGAAAATGGTTGTCGGTCATTAAAGGAACAGAATGGCAATGAAAACAATCTCCTTTTTCGGTAAAGAAAATTTGATAACCTCTAAATTCCTCCTGAGTAAAGTTTGAAGCCGGGTCGTGTTTCAGGTACAAATCAAATCGAGATTGACTCGACACTTGAATGCGCATAAACTGGGCTACTGCAAAGGCAATATATTTCTGCCTATCCGGTAGTGATATTTCTGTAATGGAAATATTAAATGCTTTTTGAAACATTTCTTGGTATGTTGCATGTCGTTGTAATCGAACGAGAATCGAGTCATTATTTGCATTGAGAAATGCATTCCCTTCGGCAAGGTCGGCAAGGCAAACATGGTCGAGCCACTTCTCACCCCCAGCCCAACCAAAATCAGGATTCCAGGCGAGATTTACATGGGCTAAAATTCCTTGCCCGTCCGGGCCATTGCCGGCACTGCTGAATCCCTCATTTTGGTGATGGCAGGAACTGCAACTCAATCCATTGTTGGAGAGAATGGGGTCGTAATACAAGGCTCTTCCGAGTGAAACGCCTTCGACTGTTAGTGGATTCTCTGCATGCAATAAAGGCTGTGGAAACCCAGATGGAATTTGAAAGCTATAAGGCGTGGTTGAAAAGGGAGGTTCAATCGTTTCCTTTTTGCATGCTGAGAATACCAGAATGAACAAAATGCAAACGTACTCAAAAACTACTAATGAATTTTTCATGGTTACTCCCTTTAGAGTAAGCATATTCCAAAAAGAAAATCAGAAAAAATATGATGGCCATCAGGTTAGACAGAAAAGTAAATTCAATTTTTCTTTCGAAAAAGCTGACATTCCATCACCTTTGATAAGTTAAAGTCCGGAGATTATCTCTTTTTTGAAGCAAACTGAAAATCCCTTTGACAGAGAAAAACAGGCAAAAATAAGGCATTACAAGCTCCAAAGACCATAAACCCTTATGCAGTTTCATTTTTATTAATTTCGCCCCAATAACAACGCCCAACTAAAATCAATTTCGGTTCCTAATGAAAATCCTCCTCATTCAAACCGCTTTTATTGGGGATGTGGTTTTAGCTACGGCCTTAATTGAAAAAATAAAAGCAAACAAGCCAAATAGTAGAATAGACTTTTTAGTAAGAAAAGGAAATGAGTCTTTATTGTTTGAAAATCCCAAGGTCACCCGTGTGCTAATTTTTGACAAAAGCAGTAAAAAATACACGAATTTAATAAGGCTCATCAGGTTAATTAGGGCAGAAAAATACGACTACGTAGTTAACCTTCAACGATTTTTTACTACCGGAATTATCGCTGCATTTTCAGGTGCTAAAGTTACCATCGGGTTTAAAAAAAATCCTTTGTCTTTTTTATTTACTCATTCGGTTGAACATCACATTTCACCCAACTCAACCGGTCACCATGAGGTGAATCGTAATCTGGCCTTAATCAAAGAAATCGTTGGTGATGTGGAATTCTGCAAACCAAAGTTATACCCCTCTAAAAAAGATTTTGAGGTAATACCACAAAATGAAAATTACGTTTGCATTGCCCCCACTTCAGTTTGGTTCACCAAACAATTTCCTGAAAACAAATGGTGCCTGCTCATTCAAAAATTGCCTCCTCGACTAAAGATTTTCCTTATTGGGGGCAAAGGTGATTTTGAAATTTGCGAAAGGATAAAAAATTCCACTGACCCAGGCAGGGTGGTGAATGCAGCCGGTACATATTCCTTTTTGCAATCGGCAGCATTGATTTCAAAGGCTGAAATGACTTTCGCAAATGATTCTGCACCTCTACACTTTGCTTCAGCCATGAATGCTCCAATTACTGCACTGTTTTGCTCTACGCTCCCTGCATTTGGTTTTGGCCCACTTTCTGATGTTTCGTTTATTTTCGAAACAACAGAAAAACTCTCATGCAGACCCTGTGGTTTGCATGGCAAAAGGAAATGTCCACAAGGACATTTCAAATGCGCGCATATTGATGTCGATGGAATAATCAGCACTTTGCAAATAAGTTAAACTTACGTCTTAAAACATTTTCAATAATTAACCTTTTCAACCCGCCGAAAATATTCTTGCTTCATTTCTAAATGGTTTTTAATTCAATCACGTTTGTCCTTTTTTTTGTCACCTTTTTCCTACTTTACTGGAAGGTGATAACGCCTTATGGGATTCGGGTGCGAAACCTTTTTATTCTTTGCAGCAGTTACTTTTTTTACGGATGGTGGGATTGGCGTTTTCTAGGATTATTGCTTTTTAGCTCTCTTACTGATTTTTTATTGGGTGCAAAAATTGAATCAGAGCAAGATGCCCGAAGAAAAAAAATCTGGTTAATTTTTAGCGTTTGCATTAACCTTTCTATTCTGGGAACCTTTAAATATTTCAATTTTTTTGTTGACTCGACAAGAATTCTACTATCTCAATTCGGATTTGAAAACACATTTCCTACGCTTGACATTATTTTGCCCATTGGCATTAGTTTCTACACTTTTCAATCTCTTTCTTATATTTTCGACATATACAGGAGTCAAATTTCAGCCTCAAAAAATGTCTTTAATTTCCTAGCCTACGTTTCCTTTTTTCCTCAACTTGTTGCAGGGCCAATTGAACGGGCACGGCATTTATTGCCACAATTCGAAAAATCAATTTCATTTTCATACCCCTTAGCCGTACAAGGGCTACGGCTTATGCTTTGGGGATTTTATAAAAAAATTGTGATTGCAGACAATTTTGGGAAATGGGTAAATGTAATTCTCGAGGGAGCAGATTGCTATGATCCCATTGTGCTCATGTGCGCTCTTTTTCTTTTTTCATTTCAGATCTACGGAGATTTTTCGGGGTATTCAGACATAGCCAGAGGTACGGCTCGCATGCTTGGCTTTGATCTTATGCAAAATTTTAGGACGCCCTATTTTTCTGCTTCCTTAAAAGAATTTTGGCAGCGATGGCATATCTCTCTTTCCCAATGGTTTCGAGATTACATCTATTTTCCACTCGGGGGTAACAAAGAAGGTAAAAGAAGAGAGGTGCTCAGTATTCTTGTTACCTTTCTTATTTCCGGCCTTTGGC
>JAYSVQ010000506.1:0-10050 GCA_043718485.1 Bacteroidota bacterium | reverse complement strand
GATTCTGGAAATTCGCGCCGGAACCGGTGGTGATGAAGCTTGCCTTTTTGCGGGAGACATTTTCAGGATGTATCAACGTTTTGCGGAAAGGCAAGGATGGAAAATGGAAGTGAATAGTATCGCTGATGGATCAGCCGGGGGATTCAAAGAAGTGATTGCCACCATTTCTGGAGAAGACGCTTTTGGATACATGAAATATGAATCGGGTGTGCACCGTGTGCAACGCGTTCCCAATACAGAAACGCAGGGTCGTATTCATACCTCTGCGGCAACCGTTGCTTGTATGCCTGAGATGGAAGATGTCGAAGTAGAGTTAAAGGATAATGATATAAAAAGGGAAACCTTTTGCTCATCTGGGCCGGGTGGCCAATCGGTTAATACAACCTATTCTGCAGTTAGGCTAACCCACATTCCAACCGGAATTGCTGTCTCCATGCAAGACGAAAAAAGCCAAATGAAAAATCATGAGAAGGCCATGCGAATTCTTAAATCGCGCGTTTATGATATGGAATTACAAAAAAAGCTGGAAGAACAATCCCGACTCAGAAAAACCTTTGTTTCTACCGGTGACAGATCCGCAAAAATCAGGACCTACAATTACCCGCAAAGCAGGGTAACTGACCATAGAATAGGCATTACTTTATACAACTTACCCATCATTATGGATGGCGACATTAAAGACATAATTGAAGCTTTGAGAATTGCTGAAAATGCAGAGAAACTTAAAATGGGTAGTTAATTGAATAGGAATCTCTTTTTCATTCTCTCTTTTTGCTTTTTAAGCTTGAGTTGCAGAAAGGAACGGTTTTTTGTGGATGCGAAACTTGAATGGCACGGGTCTTATGAAGCCGACGGTTGCGGTTGGTTTTTGGAAATGAACGGCACTTATTATAAACCCGACAACGAAGATTTTATTCCTGATACTTTTTTCCAAAAAGCGCCGACACAAGTAACTATTGAATTCAAAAATCAAGGAGCCGTAAAATACTATTGTGGAGACCTGCCACAAGCCTCAAAAAGTCCAGGGCTGCATTTGTTGAGTATTGAGTAATTCAAGACCACACTTTTGTGCCCTCAGAACAATTGGTACACATGGGAATCGATTTGCGAGATTTTAGCAAATCAACCCTAAAATTCTGATAGGCATCTGATTTCCAAATCTTGGAAAAATTTGAATTCTCTAATTCACCCATGACAGATTTTCCATCCTTGTCAAAACAACATGGCAACACCTTTCCATCCCAAGTAATTTCCGGGCCCATCCACATGCGCCAACATTGGTTTAACAATGGGTTTTTAATCGCATACGTGCCGTCCTTTTTCTTTCTATAACGACTGTAGTTGGAATTTGCAGGCATAAAAGGACTTCCATGTTCAAAATCATTGATTTGGGCAGTTTTTAAAAGAACTTTATCTGCGCCTAATTCCAACCCTAATTTTTTGATTTCTTCGATTTCATGTTCGTTTTTTCGAAACACCAAAAATTGAATATAAATTACGGGGGAAAGGGATTTTGCTTTGTCTCTCGCATGTCTCAAATTTTTTACTCCGGCTTTAACCTTTTCTAAATCTCCGCCCACCCGATACGAAACATAACTTTCTTGGTTAATTCCATCGATAGAAATAATCACTTCGCTAATTCCGGAGGCAATGGTTTTTTCAGCCATTTCCGCATTCAAATAATGGCCGTTAGTACTGGTTGCTACATAAATTTTTTTCAGGGAAGCATATTCAACCAATTTTAAAAAATCAGGATTAAGAAAAGGCTCCCCCTGAAAATACATGAGCAGATAAATTAAATCAGAGCCGGCCTCATCGACAAACTTTTTAAAGGTCTCCAATTGCATCATGCCTGTCGGTCGGGTAAATGCACGCAAACCACTGATGCATTCAGGACAACGCAGATTGCAATGGGTAGTCGGTTCCATTCCCGCTTTAGCAGGCCTTCCCCAGAGGCTCGGTTTTCCTCTAAATCGGGAATAATGAAATGAACTCCACAACATTATGAAATTCACAACTTTTCGCCAACTCAAGGTCGGAATAAGTATTCTTGCCTTTCGGAAAGAATACATATTAACTAAATACTTTTTTAAAGAGATTGATTTGATCTTCTTTTCCCATTACGAATAGAATATCCTCATTCGTAAATATTTTTTCAGAATCAGGATTAATGTGATATCCACCCGTCCTGTCTTTAAATCCTAATACTAAAACCCCTGGATTCGATTTTACCAGATCCCTTAATGCCTTACCCGTAATGGCAGGAAAATCCTTGCAATCTACCTCTTCCAAACCCATTTTTGAATTCCCCTGGCCCGAAATGAAATCAATGAAATCAACCAAAACGGGTTTGGTCATTATATTTGCCATTTTTCTTCCCCCGATCAAGTTAGGGACTACGACTTCATTTGCTCCGGCGGTTCTGAGCTTACTTATCGCATTTTCTTGGGAAGCCCTTGCTACAATTTTCAATTTAGGATTTAACTCCCTTGCAGAGAGTGCAACAAAAACATTGTCTGTATCATTTGGCAAACATGAAATGATTCCCTTTGCCTCTTTAATATTCGCTTTAATTAAAGTATCCTCCGCAGTCGCATCTCCTTCAATCGCTAATATTTGATGTACTTGTTGAAAAGCGACCAAGGATGCCTTTCTGGACTCGATGGCAATAAAGGGAACTTTTTGCTCAATTAATTCTCTTGCTGCCTCGCGGCCGTTGCGGCCAAGACCACAAATGATTATGTGATTTCTCATTTTAGCTACTTCTTTTGTTACCTGATATTGTTTAAATAAATGCCTTAGCTCCCCATTGACTACAAAAGAGGTTACGACGGATATCGCGTACAGAAAGGTACCAAGGGTTAAAAAAATTAAAATGATTACAAATACTTTTCCCTGATCACTTAGACCTCCAATCGTTTCAAAACCGACAGTACTTACCGTAATGGTAGTCATATATAAAGCATTAAGGAAAGAATGCTTTTCGATGACCATAAACCCACTTACCCCAAATATTATAGTGAACAAAAGGAAAATAAGTGCGCGGATTACTATTTTTAACTCAGAAATTAAGGGCATTGATTCAGCAAATTACATACATTTAGGGCCTCAGTTCAAAAGTTAATTCCTATAAAACAGATGAAAAAATTCATTTTGCTCTGTATTCTACCGTCATTCTGTGTCCTTTCACAAAAAATCATGGCTCAAGAGGGGCTCCACATTGGTTTTGCCATTTTACCCCAAAGTACATGGATAACTAATCTTAAAGACACCGATGATTCTTGGAGCAATTATACCTCAAAATTTACTTGGGGATACGCAGGGTTAGCTAAACTTGGCTATAACATTGGTCCGCCCCTAGGTTTTCACATAAACGTGCTTTATTCCAAGCAGGGCCAAAGTCATTTTAGCGATGACCCTTCAGGCAATCGTCATGAAATTCACCGGGAACTCACCTATTTAAAGGTGCCTTTTTTCGTTGCTGTGAGTTCAGATGAGGGTGGCGGACGAAACGCACAAAAAGCCATTTTTTGCTTTGGAGGCGGACCTATGTATGCAATGATAATGGATGCAAAAATTACGGACAATGGCGCTGAAAAACATCCGGGTGTAAATGTTATGGATATGTTTAAAGCAAGCCATTGGGGCGGAGCATGGTACGTCGGTGCTGATTTTAGACTGGGTGGTGATATTGTGTTTCTAAACACACGCATTCAAGGCGACCACAGCGCAGGAACGATTGAAAATCGAGATTTCCTTTTAAACGGAACTAAGTTCTATGCCGATTCTCGACCTAAAACGAATAATTTCAATCTGGGAATCACCTTAGGTATAACATTTGTAATTCCAACAGAGGGCGGAGGGGGCCGGCGCACAGGTTGGTGGAGGTAAATTTGGAGCGCATTTTCCTTTGCAGTATTTTTGCTTTCTGAAATGGGGGATTAGCTCAGTTGGCTAGAGTACCTGCATGCCCCGAATGCTTTCGGGGAGGGGGTCGCCGGTTCGAATCTCATCGTTTTTTGAAGTAGTTTTGGAAAGAAAATTTAATGGGGGATTAGCTCAGATAGATAGAGTACTTGCATGCCCCGAATGCTTTCGGGGAAGAGGTCGTCGGTTCGAATCTCAACGTTTTTTGAAGTAGTTTTATTAAATTTTTAATAGGGGATTAGCTCAGATAGATAGAGTACTTGTATGCCCCGAATGCTTTCGGGGAAGAGGTCGTCGGTTCGAATCTCAACGTTTTTTGAAGTAGTTTTGGAAAGAAAATTTAATGGGGGATTAGCTCAGCTGGCTAGAGCGCTTGTATGGCATACAAGAGGTCATCGGTTCGACTCCGATATTCTCCACCATTTGAAAACTTTACTTTAACCCGAGGTCATCCGCCTGTGGCGGATATTCTCCACCATTGGAATTCTTTGTTTACATCATTTACTCAAAAAAACTTGACCGATATTATGTCGGACACACACAAGATTTGCAAAAAAGAGTACAAGAACACCTAAATGGCATTTCCGCTTACACATCAAAAGCAAAGGATTGGATTCTTGTATATCGCATTGCATGTATAGATCGAGTGGAAGCACGAACTAAGGAAATGCAAATCAAAAAGAAGAAAAGAAGAAAGTACATTGAATGGTTAATTGAATTCTATTAATCAATAAAACTTGGATTGTTCTTCCTGCAAATGAGGGTGAAAGTCCGAAAGAATTAGTCTTCAAATTGAACTTTGGAAAAAAAACCTTAAACTTGCATATCCTAAAAAAAACCACCTCATGACTAAAAATCAACGAATTCTCAATATTCTTCCGTCGAAGAATATCGAAAAAGATTGGACAATCGAAAATGCAATCGGCGCAAGCTTAATCCCTAAAAAGGCAGCTTTGCCAAGTTCAAAAGATTTAAGAGAAACCTGGTGGAAGCCCGGAAATCAAGGTTCAACCGGAAGTTGTGTAGGATGGGCTTTGGCAGAAGGAACCTTGCGATGGTATTTTGTGAAAACCAAAAAAATAACAAAGACAGACCGCTTGTCTCCTCGATATATTTGGATGGCCTCAAAAGAATTGGACACCGATAATTCAAAACCAACCTCATTTTTAGAAAGGTCCGGAACCTTTTTAAAGGACGCACTCGATATCGCACGCAAATATGGCGTGGCAAAAGAAAGTGATTTGCCATTCAACGGAAATCTCAATGACATGGAAGAAGAGGATTTCTTCGCCAAAATTTCCTTACTCAAAATTTCAAGTTATTACAATTTGGTTAAGTCCGGCAAAAAAATAGATAATATTAAAAAATGGATTGCATCGACCGGCCCTGTTTTTGCTTCTCTTATTTGCGATGAATCTTTTATGGATTTAGGAAAAAAAGGGGAGTTAAAAAATTACAAAGGCGGTGGAGAATATGGGGGTCATGCGGTTTCGATTGTAGGCTATACAGCAAACCAATTTATTATCCGTAATAGCTGGGGCCCGACTTGGGGAAAAGATGGCTTCGGATTTGCATCTTCTGAATATATAGATGCTGCCTTTGATGAAGCCTATGGAATTGTGGTTTGAGTTAAACCTCGATTTTTTTTCCTCCAAAGTGGAATGAATCAGATTCTAATCTTTGAATGATGAGAACTGCGCGCTTCGCTCTGGTTTCGGCTTGTTTCGCCGTACCAATCCAATAGGCAATTTGCCTTTTTGTACCCGGATTCAATTTTTCAAATTTTGTCTTAAGTTTAGTACTCTCCTCTAACATAAAATTGAGTTCCTCGCATTGCTCAGGAGTATCATTATAAGCCTCACGCCAAACCTGAACTTGAATCGTATCTCCGGTTTTTATCTTTGCCTTTTTTCGCAATTCTGTATTAATTACGATTAAATGTGTTCCATCACTTCTGGGAAGTAATGAGCGGTCTATTGGAATCTCGTCTAAAGTTCCAACCACCCTGACGTGTGCGCGTGTTCCAAATTCCTGTTCAACATCAAAAGGAAAAATGACAAAGGAAAATCCCCATTCCCCATCCAATTTCTCTAAAACTGCCTCAAAACGATAGATTTTCTTCCTTTTCATTGCTTTCTACTTAAATTCAAATTTCAAATCCAATTCCGCAATTTGCAAATTCTTGAATTTTTGTAACTTGTTTTCGGGAAAGTATTACTCAATCTGCATGCCGGGAAAATTAATCATTCTTCTCTTTACCTTTTTCTGCTCGGTGATGCAAATGCATGCTCAGACTTTCGGTAAACTCTATCGTACTGCAGATGCTTTGCGTTTTTTTGATGCATGCCAAACCTCTGATGGCGGTTTTGCAGCAGCCGGCTTACGCGATGATGGTCTCACTCAAACGCTTTGCCTTGTAAAATTGGATTGCGAAGGCCTATTTGTTTGGGCAAAAGAACACACACCCTCTAGTTCTGTCGATCACATTAGAATGAGGGTGATTCAGAAAAAAACAGGAGAAATTGTATTGATGGGTAATCTGGGTTCGTACTCAAATTACAATATTTTGGTTGCCGTTTATGACCTTGATGGAAATCTTCAATGGGGCAAAACCCTGGGGGGAAGCAGGGATGATAATGGAAACGGAATCACAGAAACCCAAGATGGTGGTTTGGTCATTAGCGGCTACACTTCTTCTTTTGGATCTGATGTTACCGGTACCACCACCATTGCTGATCAATATATAATTAAACTGAGTTCTTCCGGAACTATTCTTTGGAGCACTACTGCCGGAAATGTCGGTGCTGTAGATCGGGCTTATGAAATCGTTGAACTTCAGGACAAAGGCTTTATCATATCAGGCTCATACCTGACAAACGGTAATTTTTTTGCATCCCTTTGCCGATTAGATAGCAATGGAACGGTTCTTTGGTTAAAGAGCTATGGCAAGCTCAACCATTCTACACACGGTTATACCGTTTGCGCAAGTGCTGATGGAGGGTTCATTTTAGGCGGAAGTTCAACGGCTCTCAAAACCAATTATCAAGATTATCCAGATAATTTACTAATAAAAACCGATGCCAACGGAGACACCCTTTGGGTCAAAATCTACCATGGCACCAATCCGGATTTATTTGAGGATTTCGCTTCGGTGATTGAAGCACCAAACGGTAATATTTTTTCACTTTCTGCAACTTCCTCTTACCCTAGTACCGGTTTTGTTCCAAATAAATATGTCCTTATCGAAACAGATTCAAGTGGAATCTTTCAGGGTGCTTCACAATACAATGGAGGAGGAAGTCACTACCCGCGCGTGCGAAAGGCCCTTTTTGGAGGATATTTAATTGCCGGATTTTCAAATTGGACGGGGTATGGCCTCAATGGAAACACATGGAATGCCTTGCTATTTAAAACCGATGCCAATTTTGAACCGGGATGTAAAAAACAAAATCTCTCAACTCCAACCATTGAACAAAGACCGGGATTTGAAGTTTATGACCCTCCACGCAGCATCGGAACGGGGTGTTCTGAATTTACAGCATTGGGATCAGCTTCATTCAGTGCAACAGACAGTACTTTTTGCCAAAATTTCCCTCCCCCACCTTTCGCACTTTTTAGCGCTGATACAAACGCAGGATGTGCGCCACTCGACATCAATTTCTTAAATCAATCCTCTGGAACCCTCGGAAAATTTGAATGGGATTTTGGAGATGGTCAGTCTAGCAATGTACCCTCGCCAACACACACCTATTCAGATAGCGGAACCTACACCGTAAGTTTAATGGCTATCGATACAATTTGCAAAGACACTTCTGTCTGGACAAACATTATATATGTTTGGGATCAGCCTTTGGCAGTATTTTCTTTTTCTCCGGTAAGTCCGGTTAATGCTGGACAACTTGTTCAATTTACAGACCAAAGCCAAGGAAACATTTATGATTGGGCTTGGGCTATGGGAACAGGAGATAGCCTTTTTAATAAGAACCCAGCGTATGTTTTTGTTGAACCGGGTACCTATCAAGTAAGTTTAAGGGTACTCGATTTAGGTGGCTGTGCACACGATACGGTGCAAGAAATTGTAGTAATCATCGATACCGTAATTCCGAATATTTTTACGCCTAATGGAGATGGCTTAAACGAGGAATTAAAAATTATTGGATTGCAAAGTTACCAAATCATAATATTTGATCGATGGGGAAATCAAATTTTCGACAATGCTGAGGTCATCGATAATTATTGGAATGGAAAAAACCGTAAAGGTGAGGATTGTCCTGAAGGTGTATATTATTACATTTTAGACGGAAAAGATTATTTTGGCAGTGAATTTCATTGCGCGCTTCATATTACGCTACTTAGATAAAACCTAAAATTTCCCTCCCTATGCCAAATGTTGTGGTTATCGAACGGGTTACCAATATTCTCCCTTCAAAAAAAACAGAAGAAGACTGGTCAATTGAGGATGCAGAAAAAAAAGGTTTGATTCCCAAAATCAAAATGCCAGTGCCAGATAAAATGGATTTACGTGAAGATTGGTGGCATGTCGGAAACCAGTTAGATACAGGTGCATGTGTTGGATGGGCGCTTGCAGATGGAGTAATTCGCTGGTATTTTACCAAGAGTGGTAAAATTAAAGAAACTCAAAAATTGTCTGCGCGATACTTATGGATGGCATCAAAAGAATTAGACTATGACAATTCCCGACCTACCTCTTTTTTGGAAAAATCGGGAACTACCCTAAAGGATGCATTAATTATTGCAACAAAATTTGGCCTTGCCTTAGAGGAAGATTTACCTTTTATAGGAACCCTAAGCAAGGTTGATGAAGATGTTTTTTTTCAGAAAACTGCGAATAATCGAATCTCCGCCTTTTTCAATCTGGTGAAAGGCCTAGATAAAAAAGAAAACGTGCGCAGATGGATTGCCTCTAAAGGGCCGGTAGTTGCCTCTTTGATTCCTGATGCCAATTGGGACCAGATTCCTTCTGATGGAAAATTAGAAAAATATAACGGAGGGATATTTCCTACTGCGCATGCAATATCAATTGTAGGCTATTATCCCGGTGGTTTTATTGTGAGAAATAGTTTTGGCACCCAGTGGGGTGCCAAAGGCTTCGCCTTGGTTAGCGATGCCTATTTAGACCAAGGATTCAACGAATGTTATGGGCTTATTGTTTAAGTTCAAACTTTCCTTGAACTACCTTTCTTGACCAAAAAACAATTACCCCTGTTCCCAAAACAGTGGGCAATAACCAAGTTATTAATTGAAGATTCCCGGGCAAGGTAATATTTACAACTGCAAATGCTGTTGTAGCAGAAATCCAGGCACCCACCATTTTTCCTATATGATTCCGCCTTGCATCTACAAGACTATAATTCTTATTTCTATCCCGAAAATCTATAATCGACAAAAAAATCCAAATCCCGCCGAAAACCATAAACACCACATTCAAACTTAAAAAAAGCGTCACACCAGAAAAAAATCCCGCTATTGAAAAAAGCAATTTCCCGGTTTTGGAGACTTGTTGAAAGCTGGGCTTCCCACTAAGCACCATGTACAGTGAAAATCCCCCAATGGCTAAGAAGACATACTTTTCAGTTATAGGTGCCAATATCATTCCACTTAGGGAACAAATAATCAACGCATAATAAAAGGCTATTCCACTTTTCAAATGTAAGGGACTGCCTTTCCTAAGCAACATTGCACCCGTACCGCTAAAAATGGAAATCAAACCAGTACTTGCATGAATACCTAACAATGCTTTGTAAACGAATTCTAACATAAATAAAAAAGTAAAAAAACACCTTTGTCCTTTTGAAAAAAGGATAAATACCCCATTTAATTCAATTCAATTTAAACAGAAAATGTAAGGAAGGAACAACTTTAATTTCAAATTGCTACATAGCCACAGTTAGTGGTTAACCTGCTCAAAATTTTGAACAGCACAGCCCTTAAAATAGGCACAATTCCCTGATTTGGAAACATTTATTACCTGAAAATCTTTGAATTAAGCAAAATTAGGGTGCTTTGACTTTCTTTTACGAAATTCGCCCCAAGTGGTACGAATTCTGTTTCGCATCGCCCTTTAAGCCAATTTGATATGCAAAAAATTTTCCTCCCTCTTTG
>JAYSVQ010000505.1:0-3297 GCA_043718485.1 Bacteroidota bacterium | reverse complement strand
CAGTTAGTTTTATTTATTTTATTCCCCTCAATTCTGCAAAAAACTGAAGAAAAACCAACATTATCTTAATTAATCACCTCTTTTTGTTTTATGATATTCAATGCAGAGCCGGCTTTGAACCACTCAATTTGCTGCTCGTTGTAGGTGTGATTTAATTGAATATCCTCTGAAGTTCCATCTAAATGGTGAATGCGGAGCGTCAATTGTTTACCGGGCTTGAATTCTTTCAATCCCACAATATCAAATGTATCGTCTTCCCTGATTTTATCGTAATCAGTTTTATTCGAAAAGGTAAGACCCAACATTCCCTGTTTTTTGAGATTTGTTTCATGAATTCTGGCAAAAGATTTTACCACAATCGCACGCACTCCCAAAAAGCGAGGTTCCATTGCGGCATGCTCACGTGATGAGCCCTCTCCATAATTTTCATCTCCCACAACTATACTTCCTACCCCTTTTGCCTTATAGGCTCTTTGCACAGCTGGCACCTCTCCATAAGAACCATCAAAAACATTTTTCACACTATTAGGCTTCTCGTTAAAAATGTTAATGGCACCAATCAAAAGATTATTCGAAATATTATCTAAATGACCTCTGAATCTCAACCAAGGCCCCGCCATAGAAATATGATCGGTGGTACATTTTCCCTTTGCCTTAATTAATAATTTCAGGCCATGAATATCGGTTCCCTCCCAAGCCTTGAAAGGCTCAAGCAATTGTAAACGATTTGAATTTACATTAATACTCACTTGCACTTTTGAGCCATCTGATGCGGGAGCTTGAAATCCGGGATCCTCAACGTCAAATCCTTTTGCCGGCATTTCAAATCCTTTGGGTTCATCCAATTTAATTTCTTTGCCCTCTGTATTGGTCAGGGTATCTTTCATTGGATTAAAAGTCAAATCACCTGCTATGGCCAACGCCGTTACGATTTCAGGTGAGGCCACGAATGCAAGCGTGTTGGGATTGCCATCGTTGCGTGACTTAAAATTTCGATTGAATGAAGTGATGATGGAATTTTGTCGATTTGGGTCATCGGTATGTCTTGCCCACTGCCCAATACAAGGGCCACAAGCATTTGCCAATACAACCCCGCCCATTTCGGTAAACATTTTAATAAAACCATCGCGCTCTATTGTGTAGCGGATCATTTCAGAGCCCGGCGTAATCGTAAACTCTGATTGTGCGACTAACTTCTTATCAACGGCTTGCTTCGCAATAGAAGCAGACCTGGAAATATCTTCGTAACTGGAATTTGTGCAGGAACCAATTAAACCCACCTCTAATTTCTCAGGCCATTTGTATTGCTTAACCGCTTTGGCAAATTGAGACAGCGGCCAGGCCAAATCAGGTGTAAACGGACCATTGATATGTGGCTCCAAAACATTGAGATCAATTTCGATAACCTGGTCAAAATATTTCTCAGGATTGGCGTACACTTCAGGGTCGCCGGTTAAATGCTCGGCAATAGATTCTGCAAGTGCGGCAACATCTGCCCTGCCGGTTCCTCTCAGGTATTCGGCCATTTTAGCATCGAATCCAAATACAGAGGTGGTTGCACCGATTTCGGCACCCATGTTACATATCGTTCCTTTTCCGGTGCATGACAACGATTGGGCGCCTTCCCCAAAATATTCCACGATTGCACCAGTTCCCCCCTTTACGGTGAGAATTCCAGCGACTTGAAGTATCACGTCTTTTGCACTTGTCCATCCACTTAATTTTCCCGTCAATTTTACCCCAATTAATTTTGGGAACTTTAACTCCCAGGGGAAATTTGCCATTACATCTACTGCATCTGCTCCACCTACACCAATCGCAATCATACCTAAGCCGCCGGCATTTGGCGTATGGGAATCGGTACCAATCATCATACCGCCCGGAAATGCATAATTTTCCAAAACCACTTGGTGAATAATACCCGCCCCCGGTTTCCAAAATCCAATGCCGTACTTATTAGAAACAGAAGCCAGAAAATCAAAAACCTCTTTATTGGTCGTCACAGACTCTTTCAAATCTGCATTGGCACCGTTTTTTGCCTGAATTAAATGGTCGCAATGTACAGTGGTTGGAACCGCAGTGCGGTCTATGCCCGCACTCATAAATTGTAAAAGCGCCATTTGCGCGGTCGCATCTTGCATGGCAACGCGATCGGGTGAAAAGTCAACATAAGAATCCCCACGGGCATAATTCTCCATCACATTTCCTTCAAACAAATGAGAATAAAGAATTTTTTCGGTAACCGACATCGGTCTGCCAAGGACCTTGCGGGCCTCTTGCAAACGTGCGGGAATTCTTTGGTAAACTTTTTGAATAAGGTCTAAATCGAATGCCATTTGTATAATATGCGTTTTTTCAGGCCGCTAAGTTACAACATTACAAATCTGAAATGCAGGAAAAGGTTTGAAAAATGGCCAAATTGATGGATTTTCAGGTAAGCTTTGCCTTGACGAAATAATTCTAATTTTGGGCCCTCCTTTGCTCACAATCTGAATGCCAAATCAGGGATATATTTTAGGAATTTCTGCGTACTACCACGATTCAGCAGTAGCTCTGATTAAAAACGGGGATATTGTTGCCGCTGCACACGAAGAGCGTTTCACCCGCAAAAAGCACGACGCTGGTTTTCCATCTCAGTCTATTCAATTCTGTCTCAAGCACGCAGGAATTTCACTTTCAGATCTTGATGCCATCGCATTTTATGACAAACCACTCCTCAAGTTTGAACGCCTACTGGAAACCTATTATGGCTTTGCACCAAGGGGTTTATTTTCGTTTGTTCAATCCATTCCCCTATGGATCAAAGAAAAATTACTCCTTAAAAAAAGGATAAGAACAGAATTAAAACGAATAGCTGACTTTGACCCAAAAAAAATCAAACTGTTTTTTCCTGACCACCATCTCTCCCATGCCGCCAGTACTTTTTTTGCCTCTCCCTTTACAGATGCTGCCATTTTAACGATCGATGGTGTTGGCGAATGGGCAACCGCATCACTGGCCGAAGGCAGGGGAAACCAAATTAAGGTGTTACGCGAACTCCATTTTCCCCATAGCCTGGGATTGTTATACTCTGCATTAACCTATTACCTTGGCTTCAAGGTAAATTCAGGTGAATATAAACTCATGGGCCTGGCACCCTACGGAAATTCAACCTCAACCGATTTCCTTGCCTTCAAAAACAAAATCAAAGAAAATATTTGCGATCTGAAACCCGATGGATCAATTTGGTTGAACCAAGATTACTTCAATTATGCTACCGGCCTCCGCATGACCCGTGATTCAAAATGGGAGCAATTA
>JAYSVQ010000504.1:0-10057 GCA_043718485.1 Bacteroidota bacterium | reverse complement strand
CGAACATCGTTGAAAATCAAATTGAAAATTTGCCCAATTGCCCTGCCTGGAACGGGGGCCAAGCAGTATTAGGATTGCATGGTTACGATGGAAACAGTGCCATAACGGTTTCAGGCTATAACAACACTCAATTCACTTTGAGCAATTTTGCGGTTCGATATACACCCTCATGCGCCATTTGCACGAGTGCATTACCGGTAGATTTTACCTCCATTTCAGCTGAAAAATTAATAAATGGAAATCGGGTAAAATGGAAAACGGCAGCAGAATCAAATGCACAAACCTTTTCGCTGCAACGCAGCAGCAATAGTCAGGATTGGGTAAATGTAAATGAGCAATCTGCAAATAACCGCCCAACCGGAAGCGAATATACTTCGCTTGATGAAAACCCTCATTTCCCCGCCACAATCTACAGGGTTCAATCCAAAGATGTTGACGGAAAATTAAATTTCTCTGCCTCTGTAGTGGTTCATTCTTCAAGCAAAGCCCTTTCACTTGTGGGAATAGATACAGAAAAGGAACCGGGGAATCTTCATTTATCAATTCAAAATGAGGGTACAGAAATGAATGTTAAAATGACCATTAACGATATTTCCGGAAAAGAAATCCTGAAACAGACTTTTAAGGCAAATCACGGAAATGGAGAACAAAACATAGATGTAAGTGGAATCAGCTCAGGAATCTATTTCTTGCTCTTGTTTGATGAGACCCAAAAGTTAGAATCACGTAAATTCATTATTCCTTAGACTGGAAATAGTATTATTGGCTTTCAATCTTGACATTCATCGTGTAATTTCACCCAAAAGAATTCGGTGATTCTGCAACAATTCTTAAAATTATTTCAAGCCCGACCCGTTTGGTCTTTTGCCATTGGGAAATCTCATGAGGGAAGAATAGAATCGCTTTTTGAATCCTCGGAAATGATTTTTTTGAAATCCCCAACTTCCCTAGATTTTAAAAAAGGACAAGTACATACCATGGCAGACCCCTTTTTGTTTTTGCACAAAAATCGAATCTGGGTTTTTTACGAAAAAGAAACAGAATATGGAAAGGGTAACATTTATGCCTATTCAACAGTCAATTTAGCAGATTGGATAGATGAAGGTCTTGTGTTGGAAAGAAATTATCACCTGTCATTCCCACAAGTATTTGAATTTAAAAATCAAATTTTTATGCTGCCCGAAAGTGCAGAAAAAGGTTGCGTGCAGCTTTTCAGGACTGAGAATTTCCCAAAAGATTGGATTGAGGACAAGATACTCATTCCCCTTCCCCTTCTTGACCCTTCTCTTTTTCATTGGCAAGGATTTTGGTATATATTTGGGAATGCAATCGCAGGTGAAACCAGGCTTTTTTATTCGCAAAATTTGAATTCAACTTTTGTGGAACATCCCCTTTCGCCCATAAAAACAGAAATCGGCTTGGAAAGAAGTGGAGGGCGAATAGTTGAAGTCGATGGCGCGATTCTTCGACCCATTCAAGACAGTCGTGAAGGGTATGGCAAGAAATTAAGGATAATGAAAATTGAACAACTAAGTCCGACTGATTTTTCGGAGGTAGTTTTTGCTGATGATTTTTATCCTCGAAAAGATAAGTGGAATCAATGGGGAGGTCATCACCTGGATGTGCTTCAATTTGGAGGTTTCACATTTATGGCGATGGATGGCAAGGGCCCCGGAAACGTATTCAACAACTTCCCTTACGCATATTGGAAAATTACAAAACGATAGAAAAAATAGGCTTCATTGAAGCTGAAAAAGATGTGCAGGCTTTGCAAAGCTTGTATGAAAAGGTGTTTTCAATTTCCTTGGAAAAAAATAAGCTCGGGCTGTATTCATCTTCCGGGCATCCCAATCAACAAACCTTTTTTATGGGTGCTTGGGAAAATGAGCAACTTATTGGTGCATGTGGCTTCGTGCCTTATGTATTTCATTCAGAAGAAGGTGATCTTACCGGATGGCAGGTAGTGTGGGCCGGTTGTGAAGAATCACGCCGAAAGAAAGGTGTTTTTACAAGTTTGGAAGAAAGCGGAAGGAAGGAATGTTTTGCAAAGGGCGCTGCCTTTACTTTTGCATTTCCCAATCCGGAAAAAAATTCGGGCCCTATTTTTTCAGGTCGTCTTGGCTATCATCCGGTTGCGATTTCCAAAGCAATTATTTTTCCTTATACCCAAATGATTCAAATTGCTTCACACCCTGTTTTTGATTTTCACGCAAAGGTGGAAAGCGACTTTTTTATCTTGCAGGAACGGTGTCGAAAGATTTCAGGCGCAGATTTTTTTAAACATGAAGTAGATGGAAATCGTCTTTTCGGAATAAAAAAAGCCAACAAACTCATTCTTGGAGATATAAGACTGGTAAATGGAAACAAGTTTGGAAAGTTGATTCAGGAAACCTTCACGCAGTCGGATGTTTCAAAAATTTCTTTTCATGCCAGTGAAAATCATCCTGCTTTTAAACTCATTCGGTTTCCCATTTTTTCAGGAAAACCAATGATGGTAAAATTTAAAAATGAAGAAGAGCCACTCAGTCTTCAAATTTGCGAAGGCCTGAAAGATACTTTTGGTTGGAGCTAATTAGGCATTCACCTTTTTTTCTTGCTTTATCATTTCCACAAATTCATCGAAAAGGTAACGACTGTCATGCGGCCCCGGTGAGGCCTCAGGGTGGAACTGAACACTAAAGGCTTTACGCTCTTTGAGTCGTAATCCCTCTATCGTATTGTCATTTAAATTTAAATGCGTTACCTCTACCTTTTTCGAATTTTTAACCTGCGCCATGTCAACAGCAAATCCGTGGTTCTGGGAGGTAATTTCACTTCTATTGGTTTGCAGATGAATGACAGGATGATTCACCCCACGGTGGCCATTAAACATTTTGTACGTTTGAATGCCTTGGCTGAGCGAAAGAATTTGATGGCCAAGACAAATACCAAATACAGGTTTACCTGTATTCAATAATTCTTTGACGGTCTCAATAGCATAAGGCATAGCCGCAGGGTCGCCCGGGCCATTGGAAAGAAAGAAACCGTCAGGTTCAAAATTCAGGAGTTCTTTGATTCCTGTTTTAGCATTAAACACGTTAATGAAGGTGTCTCGCGCTGCGAGAGAGCGCAAAATATTTGTTTTCACCCCGTAGTCAAGCGCAGCGATTCTAAAAGGAGCCTCAGGATTACCAAATGCGTAGGTTTTGGGTGTACTCACTTTCGATGAAAGTTCGAGCCCTTCCATCGCAGGGCATTGGTCGAGCACTTTTTGAAGAGAATCTTTGTCGGTAATTTCAGAACTGATGGCAACATTCATTACCCCTTTGCTTCGGATGTGCCTAACCAAAGTGCGTGTATCAATATCTGAAATGCCAACAATTCCAAATGATTCAAGCCAGGATTGAAGAGAAGCGCTTGCTTGAAATCGGGAATATTCGCGCGAAAAATTATTGACAACTAAGCCTGAGATCTGCGCTTTTGTGCTTTCCATATCCTCAGGTCGAACTCCATAATTACCGATATGAGTATGGGTTTCAATCAGTACTTGTCCGGCATAGGAAGGGTCAGAAAACACTTCTTGATAGCCCGTCATGCCTGTATTAAAACAAATTTCGCCGGAGGTCGTTCCTTTTTTTCCAATCGAAAAGCCTTCAAGAAAAAGGCCATCCGATAAAAGAATTACGGCCTTTTGTCTTTGCTCAGTCATTATGTGCATCCTCCTCAGATCTTACATTTTCCACACGAGCTGAACTACCAGAAACCGCAAATTGAGTTTGTGAAATAGGCGGTACCGGGACAAAGTCGGGCATTTTTCCTGCCCTCATTTCTTGGATTAGATTCTCCATTTTATCGTTATTTAAATTATGTACAATTCTGCGATTATTGACTTGCATTACCGGAGCGGTATCACAAGCGGCTAGGCATTCGGCTTCCCGAATATAGAAAAGGCCATCTTCACTAAAGCCTTGTGCATCGGTCTTCAAAAAAGAACGCGCATGGTCAAAAACTTCTTTGCCTTCACATTCCCCACAAGTAAAACAGGTACACACATCGAGAAGATATTTGGGCAATTTTTTCTTTAGATACATGGTATAAAAAGAAGCCACACCATATACATGAGCATAGGGGACCCCAATTTCTTCTGCCACCAACTTCATCGCTTCTTCACACAACCAACCAAACTTTTCTTGGGCAATCCATAGGGAAGGCATTATCGCAGAACGTTTTTCAGGGTACTTAGCCACATGGCGCGCGATCTCTGCTTTTTCTTCGGCGCTAAAAAGGTAAAGGTTGTTATCCATTACTTGTTATTTCTCAAATTTCCTCAAAGTTAGGATAAGCTGCCAAAGGATGAAACCTCGTGGAAAAAAGAGGAAGGCAGAAAAAATGATTATTTTTGAAGAAGTTTCAAAAAATGAAATACTCGGTTCAACAAATAGCGACTTTACTGGGTGGCAGCATAGAAGGCAATGGAAATGCTGAGATTCATGATATTGCGCCCATTGAAAATGCAAGCTCAGGTGATTTGGCATTTCTCGCCAACCCAAAATATACGCCTCACATTTACGAAACCGGAGCCACAGCCGTTCTGGTTTCGAATGACTTTGTAGGCACAAAAACCCTTCAAACGACGCTAATTAGGGTAAAAGACCCTTATTTGGCCTTTACTTTTCTGCTGGAACAAATCCGAAACCTTTTTCTTGACAAAAAGGGAATTGAGCAGCCCTCCTTTATTGAGGAAAGTGCAGAAATCGGCGAAAATGTTTACGTCGGAGCCTTCAGTTATATTGGAAAAGGGGCTAAAATCGGGAATAATGTTAAGGTTTTTCCTCAATGCTACATTGGTGACAATGCCCAAATTGGGGATGACTGCACCCTTTACCCGGGGGTAAAAATCTATGATAATGTAAAATTTGGTCGGAAATGCATAGTGCATTCGGGTGCAATTATCGGCAGTGATGGATTTGGGTTCGCCCCGCTTGAGAATGGGGTGTATCGAAAAATACCCCAAACCGGAACGGTAGTTTGTGAAGATGAGGTTGAAATCGGAGCAAATGTTACAATAGATAGGGCAACTTTAGGGCTAACCATCCTTAGAAAAGGGGTAAAAATTGACAATTTGGTTCAAATTGCCCATAATGTTGAAATCGGTGCGCATACCGTGGTGGCAGCCCAATCTGGAATTTCTGGCAGCAGTAAATTAGGTGAAAAATGCATGGTCGGTGGCCAAGTTGGCATTGTAGGTCACATCTTTTTACCGAACGAAACAAAAATCGGTGCGCAGTCAGGTGTATCTAAAAGTTATGAAAAGGAAGGGATCATTTTGAGGGGAAGCCCGGCCCAGGAATACAGAAAGCAATTACGGGTCGAGGCTCAAGTGCGATTATTGGATGAAATGAACAAAAAAATTTCAGCCTTGGAGGAAAAAATAGCATTTTTGGAACAGAAAGTCTAACAAGCATTGGTTGAAGTTCTTTTTTTAAGGACTAGGGTGCCGGCTTTCGGAAGTAATTGATGTACGAAAATCAACACACGCTCAAAGAAGCCATTACGATTTCAGGAATTGGATTGCACACAGGTGAACCTGTAAGTCTAAGCCTATGCCCTGCCCCGGCGGGGCACGGATTTAAATTCAGGCGTATCGACCTACCCGGAAATCCTGAAATTCCGGCATTAACCGAATTTGTAGTTGACACATCCAGGGGCACGACTTTAGGAATTGGAAATGCAAAAGTGCACACGGTTGAACATGTGCTTGCAGCTTTGGTCGGCCTTCAAGTTGACAATGCCCTAATCGAAATTGATGGCCCTGAACCCCCTGCACTTGATGGGAGTTCTGCACCTTATGTAGCGGCAATTGAAAAAGCAGGTATTCGGGAAATCAATCAGCCACGAGAATTTTTTGTGATTGATGAACCCATTCATTTTGCAGACCCCAAAAATCAGGTTGAACTTTCAGCCACACCGTTAAATGACTTTAAGATTTCGGTTATTGTAGATTACAACACAACTGTATTAGGTAGTCAACATGCCAATCTTTTAGATATTTCAGATTTCAAAAAAGAGATTTCCGGTAGTCGCACATTTAGCTTTCTTCATGAACTTGAGCAGTTATTGAGTGCCGGCCTAATTAAGGGCGGTGATTTAAGTAATGCCATCGTGATGGTAGATAAAGATTTGGATAAAAGTGAAATTGCCCGTTTGGGTGTGCTTTTTAAGCAACCCAACATCGCAGTTGTAAAACAAGGCATATTAAATAATTTAGAATTACGGTTTGACAATGAACCGGCCCGTCATAAATTATTAGACCTCTTGGGTGATTTAGCCTTGGTTGGGCATCCCCTAAAAGGGCAAATCACAGCAACCCGGCCGGGGCATCATTCCAATGTTGAATTTGCCAAGAAGATTACTTCATCCATTCGCAAGCAAAAATTATCTCTTAAATATCAATCTAAACCAAAACCCGGCGTCGTGTTTGATATAAATGCAATCCACAAAATACTTCCCCATCGCTATCCCTTTTTATTAGTGGATAGAATCACTGAATTTTCGGATTCAAAGATTGTGGGAATCAAAAATGTTACGGTTTCCGAACCCTATTTCCAAGGCCATTTTGAAGGCAATCCGGTAATGCCGGGCGTGCTTCAACTCGAGGCGATGGGTCAGGTTGGGGGAATCATGCTCTTAAATCGTGTAGAAGACCCCGCTTTGGTTTGGGTGTATTTTTTAGCGATTGACAATGCAAGATTTAAAAAACCGGTTACGCCGGGAGACCGAATCGAGTTTCATTTAGAATTGTTACAATTCAAAAGAAATATATGTAAAATGAAGGGCCAGGGATTTGTAGATGGAATCTTGGTCTGTGAAGCTGAATTAACAGCTGCGATTGTAAAAAAAGAAGAAACATCGGCTCCCAAATCAGAAGTTCAAGTTAACGGATGAATACTAAAATCTCGCTTATCTCTCCTCTTGCATTTGTTCACCCCGAAGCAAAAATTGGCCCTGATGTAATCATCGAGCCATTTGCGGTGGTGAAAGAAGACACCGAAATCGGGGAAGGTTGTTATATCTATTCCCATGCGGTTATTCACCCGGGTGCAAGAATTGGAAAAAATTGCAAGATTTTTCCGGGGGCAGTGGTTTCGGCTATTCCCCAAGATTTAAAATTTCAAGGAGAATACACCACAAGCGAAATCGGAGACAATACTACATTAAGGGAGTATGTAACGGTTCATCGGGGTACGAAATATGCCTACAAAACAGTTGTGGGAAGCAATGTGTTGTTGATGGCTTATGTGCACGTTGCCCATGATTGCATTATCGGCGATAATGCAATTTTAGCGAATGCTGTTAATCTTGCAGGCCATGTTGAGGTCGGTGAATCTGCCATTATTGGGGGCATGTCTGCTGTGCATCAATTCGTAAAAATTGGAAGACATTCTATCGTTTCCGGTGGCTCTGTTTTCGGAAAAGATATTCCTCCCTTTATAAAAGCTGCGCGAACCCCGGTGTGTTATGCTGGGGTAAATTCCATCGGATTAAGAAGGCGCAATTTTCCGCCTGAAACCATTCAAAACATTCAGGAAATCTACCGGACGATTTACTTATCCGGCATGAATACTTCTCAGGCCTTACTTTCTATCGAAACTACATTTCCACCAACCGTTGAGCGAGATGAGATTATTTCATTTATCAGGCGCTCAGATCGCGGGGTAGTAAAAGGCTATGTCGTGAACCCAGACGATGAACAAGCTTGAGGTTCAGGATTTAGGTAAAAAATTTTTCAGGAAATGGGTTTTCAGAAACCTTAATTTCGAGGCAGATTCACGTCAAACGCTCTTGTTAAAAGGCAGTAATGGCAGCGGAAAATCAACGCTGCTCAGAATTTTATCGGGACAATTAGCACCGAATGAGGGAAAAATAAAACTAACTGTACAAGGCCGTTCCGTTTCCATAGAGCAATGGTACAAATACGTTTCCTGGACCGGGCCTTATTTAGAGCTCTTTCCTGATTTGAGCCTGCTCGAAATGACTCATCTTCATTTTCGTTTCAAGGATTGCCTGTTGAAAGAGCCCAAAGAAATTCTTTCACGAATTGGCCTTGAGGCCGCTTATGACAAACCCATAAAATTTTTGTCTTCGGGCATGCTGGCGCGATTCAAGAATGCGCTCGCTCTATTTTCAAGGTCCGAAATTCTGTTGCTAGATGAACCCACCGGAAATCTGGATACAGAAAATGTAAATCTTCTTTTCAATTGGCTTGATGAATTTGGGAAGGACAGAATAATTATTTTCGCCTCTAACGATACCCGCGATTTTTCACGCTTTCAAAATGAAATTGACCTGAGCAAAATCGCATGCATGCCGAACTAAAAGCAACCTGGTCAACGCTCGACATTGAGACCCCTGAAAACATTCAGATACATTATGCCCTTGCCGGGCCGGGAACGCGCATGGCGGCCTATGTTTTAGATTTTATTTTTTTAAGTGTTTTTCTGGGTGCTCTTTTCCTCGTTATGGCATTGATTGGAGAAGAAGTGCGTTGGCTTGGGCGGCGGCTCGAACTTGTTACCTTATACATGGTTTCGATTGTTTATGGCTTGAGTGGATATTTTATATTTCTAGAATGGCTGCTGAATGGGCAAACGCCTGGAAAAAGAATGTTGGGCATTCGCGTTCGGTTGTTGGATGGCACGCCTGTGCCCTTATCGGCGACGATAGCCCGCAATATTTTCAGGTTTGCGGATTGTGCATTTCCTTTTCAATATGCAGCCGGTTGCCTTTGTTTGGTATTCACCGAAAAAACCCAAAGGGTGGGCGATTTGGTTGCCGGCACTATGGTGATAAAAGAAAGTAAATCTGCGCCTGCCCCAAAATTCAGGTGGCGAAAAATAAACACAAAGGTGAATACAGGGTCAATCCCAATTTTGGACCGCGAGGCCTTTGATTTTTTTATGGACTACATAGAAATTCACACGCAAATTAGTCAGCGAAAACGCAGCACCTTATCTATGAAGATTCTCATTCCCATATTAGAAAAAACCGATTTATCGCTTGAGCCTGAGTTGAAAAGGTTAGTGGATGAATTAGCGGAACTTCCCTCCGAAAAAAAATTCCAGAAAGCGGAACCGATTATGCGAGAATTGTTAAAGATATATGCGAATGCGTAAGTCATGAATCTTGTTTATTTTATTGATTCACGCAGCGAAGATTGGAAACGGCTCGATGAACTGGTGAGTCAGGTTCAATTGAAAACAGCATTTAGCGGAAAGGAATTAAGAGAATTATCCTCACTTTACAGGCAAAGCACATCAGATTTAGCCTATGCACGCACGCATTTTCCGGAACACGATATTACCGCTTATTTAAATCGTCTGGTGGGCAGGGCGCATTCCTGCATTTACCAATCCCATTCCTTTTCGCCCTCAACCTTACGCGACCTGATATTCAAAAAAATACCGGCCACTTTTTGGGTACACAGAAATTACTTTTATTCTTCACTTTTTTTATTTCTCTTATTTGGGTGTATCGGCTTTTTGGGTTCAGAAAAAATTGAGGAAGGAGAAAAGATATTTCTTCACTTTAGTTTATACTCACCTGAGGATAATTATTCACAAAATGCTTTTTACATAAAAATGACAGAATCGAATATCGCAAATGGGGTACCGTTTCGGGTGTATGAAGATAGCGACCGCCCCTACATGGCCTCACGCATTTTGTTTAACAATATTAAGGTGGTTATCTATTGTTTTACCGGCGGTATTTTTGCGGGCATCATTACGTTTTGGATGCTGGCGATGACGGGAATGATGGTGGGTGCTTTTTTTCATATTTTTTACCGGCACAACATCATCTTTGATTTTTGGAATACGGTAATGCTTCACGGCACGATTGAATTATCGATGGTAGTAATGGGCTCAATGGCCGGATTTTTAATGGCCAAGGGCCTTCTTTTTCCGGGTTCTTATACCTGGAAAGACAGCTTAAAAATGTACGGTCTGCGCGCCGTGAGAATCGGAATCGCCATTTCCCTGTTTTTGGTAATAGCCGGAATATTGGAAGGTTTTGTAACCGG
>JAYSVQ010000503.1:0-10085 GCA_043718485.1 Bacteroidota bacterium | reverse complement strand
ACGCGCAACACCATTTGAACAGGCCACTTGCCATTACTTAAATAACAAGAGCGGCTGACTTCAGCAAATAGTTGATTTACTCCAGGCCATATATAGTCTGCAAATTGAACCTCAACAATCGGCTTGTTTCCGGCTGCAGACATGCCTACCGTAGATCCAATAATATACGCCTCTTGAATGGCAGTATTAAAAACGCGATTGTCGCCATATTTTTTGGCAAGAAGTGCGGCCTCCCGAAACACCCCTCCCAATTCACCGCCTACGTCTTGCCCGTATAACAAAGCTTCGGGATAGGCTGCCATTAAATCATCAATAGCATGCAGGGCGGCGTCAACCATCACAACCTCTTTTCCATTTTCAGGGCTCCGGTTGCCTAATTCCTCTGTAACTGGTGTGGGAACAAATATATTATCGTAAATGCTGTTTATTTCCGGTTCAGGAAATGATAATGCCTTTCGATAATCGTCTTCAACTTTTTGTTTTGACGCATCCTCGATTTCCTGTAAAACAGATTCAGTTATCCCGATTCTGAGTAATTCTTTTTTTAATACCGGAATTGGGTCCCGGCTGCTATGTTCTGCTAAGTCTTCGGGTGAGCGATACCATTCTTTTCTTACCCCAGAGGTATGGTGATTTAAAAGCGGAACTTTTGCATGTAACAAAAAAGGTTTTCGGGTTTCTCTAATTTCCTGTAGAATTTTTTGCAGGATGGAATAGCATTCCAAAAAATTACTTCCATTAACCCGCAATGAAGTTAATCCTTTGAAACCATGCGCAAATTCGATTGCATCCATTGCACGTGTTTCTTCCCCGGTTGCTGATATATCCCAGCCATTATCTTGAATCAGGTAAAGGATAGGTAATTGATACAAACATGCGTTTTGAAATGCTTCTGATACTTCACCTTCAGTTACAGCCCCATCCCCTAAAGAGCATACTACAACCGGAGGCAAGTTCAGGTCATCGTACACATTTAATTTTTCGGTTTCTCTATACTTTAATCCGTGTGCGATACCGGTAGTTGGAATCGCTTGCATACCGGTACTTGAAGATTGATGAATGATTTTGGGAAATCCCTCCCTTCTTAAACTTGGATGGCAATAATAGGTTCTGCCTCCACTAAATGGGTCGTCTTTGCGCGCCAATAATTGCAACATTAACTCATAGGGCTCCATTCCAATTCCAAGCAAAATGCTGTCGTCACGGTAATAGGGCGACACAAAATCTTGAGGCTTTAATTGCATGCTTAGCGCTAACTGAATCGCCTCGTGGCCCCTGGAAGTGGCATGAACATATTTGGAGGTAACCTCCTTATTGGCCTCATAAAGGTCAGTCATGCTCTTTGCTGTAGTCATTAATTCATAAGCCCGGACCAACGTTTCTAGGTCCATTTGAATGGCTGAAGAAGGGCTTTCGTAAAATTTATTCTTGACGGGGAGTGAAAATTCCATTTTTTAATCTTGCTCTTCAAAAATACCACAATTCATTTGGCAGACAAATCTCCACTTTTTGCATGAAAATTGTGGATGTGCTGAAAACCATTGGTTTCATTATTTTCGCCTTCTATTTCTTTGCATGAAAAATTTATTTTTGGCGCTTAGTTTTCAACTTTTCCTTTTTTTAGAGGTTAAAAGCGAATTTCTATACAATTTGAGTTGGAGCAATCCTGCCACGCACTTGTATCAAATTTCACTGAGGGTTGACAAGGACCAAGGTGAGTGGACCTCTTTTCATATGCCGTTGTGGCGACCCGGCCGCTATATTACTCAAGATTTTGCCGCCTCAATTTCTGACTTTGGGGCAATGTCAGAGGATAATTCCCCGCTTGGCTGGAAAAAGCAAGACAAAGACACTTGGCTGGTCAAAAATCCTGCATCCGGAAAGATTACCATTTCTTACCAGGCTTATGCAGCAACCCAAGACGCAGGGTCGAGTTATTTATGTGCTGAATATGCTTATTTCAATCCTTCTAACCTTTTTATGTATGTCGGAAATCGGCTAAATGAGGCCTGCACCCTGAAAGTTGAGTCTCTTTCTCAAGATTGGAAGGCAGGCACGGCGCTAAAACGGGCCGAAAGACACAATGAGTTTTTTGCGGATTCGTATCATGATTTTATAGATTCTCCGACTATCTTTTCTTCCAATTTGAGATCCCTGCAAAAAAGAATCGGCGAGGTCGATTATTTCTTTCATTTTCAGGGAAACTATGCGGGAGGACTGAGTGCTGAAAATGCATTCCTAAATGGGGTTGAAAAAATCATTCTTGAACAAGTTGCCATTTTTGGGAAGGCGCCAATGAACCAATATCATTTTTTGTATTTGTTTTTTCCCTCCGGCATACGACACGCAGTTGAGCATAGTTATTCATCTTGTTATGCCTTACCAAAAGAAAGCATGAAAGACGCTTCCTCCGTTACCAGTATGTTTGCGATTACCAGCCATGAATTTTGGCATCTTTGGAATGTTAAACGTATTCGTCCGGCTGCTTTGTGGCCGTATCGATATGATGAGGAACAATACACCTCTTTACATTGGTTTACAGAAGGCGTGACAGACTATTATGCAGATCTTATTCTGGCGCGCGCCGGCCTTATTTCAAGAAATGCTTTTTTTGCAGAAATTTCAGAAACCCTTAATTCATTAGAAAATAGCTACGCCGCAAAAAAAATATCTCCGGCCCAATCCAGTTTTGATAGTTGGTTAAGTCCGTCTGCTTATGCAGACCCACATTTAAAAACCAGCTATTATCCTTTAGGGTATAGAGTTGGATTGTTAATCGATCTGCAAATTCGAGCGCAAACCGGAGGACGAAAAAGCCTGGATGATGTCATGCGTTTTTTGTTCGCAAATTTTTACGAAAACAATTTGGGCGTTCCCGAAAGTGGAATTCAGGAGGCCATTGAGAAAGTATCGGGAAAGGATTGGAAAAGCTTTTTCGCAGCTTATGTGGAAGGCGTGAATCCCATTCCGTATGCTGATTTCTTTGATGCTATAGGTTTAAGTTGTAAAGTGGAGGAAAAATCAGAATTAACATGGGAAAAAATTGGACTCGACCGCGTTGAAAGAGGCCCCTATGGAATGTACGTACATTCAGTTGTTCCAGGCTCTTGTGCAAGTCTTGCAGGCATTGGCGATAAAGATTTAATTCTTTCTTTAAATGGGCAAGACCTGTCAGGTGCAGAAAATATTTTGAGAAAAGTAGATGAAGGTGATACCCTTAGCCTCGTTTTTTTGAGCAATGGGGAAAGCAAGGAAGTTTCATTAACCTGCACAATGCTGGAAATGAGAAAGCGATTTATTTTAGCTGAAAAAGAAAATTCTTCGGAAAAGGAGAAGAATATGTTGGACGGCTGGTTGCAATCCTTGTTATGATTTAATTACCCTCTATGGGTACTGGAGAGGGGTCGCCAGATGGGGGAACGCCAATGGGTCGATAAGTTGGGTCGCCATATAACTCTCTCAATGCATTTAAATTGGTTCTTTCCTCAGGATACATTCTCACTAACCAAACATATTTCTGACGTTTGATGAGCTCATAAATCATTATTTCTTTCGTTTCAATTTTGTCAATTTTATATAGCTTAATTGTAGGTTCGTTGTTTTTTACTTTTGCGACCGCTACAACCATATTACTGGGGTAAATCAGGTTTTTCTTCACCACAATATCGGTAACCACAGCCGTTCCATGCGTGGTCTCTACCACACAACCTTCGGTTACCCCAGAGTAACGTGCCTCGAGCTCACAATACCTGCGATGAAAGGTAAACCAATATTTAATTTCTTTGCCAATTCGCTCGAGTGTACTTGTAGGCTGTTGCATATTTGGGTCGCAAGGAATGCGAAAACGGGCCGGATCGTTGTGCTTCATTTTTACCTCTGTGCAACTAAGCCCTTCCATATTTTTATGGCGAATGACCAAGACAGGATAACACTTTTGATTCAAACTCCGATGTTCAACTTTTGTGGGAATATAGCAGACCACTTCAGGGTATTTGTGTTTTACCCGGTAACGCGGCATGCACTCAGCAGATAAATTCTTGTGTTTAATTTTTGGCGAGGGATAGCATTTGGATTGAAGATCGCGATGCGAAATTTTAATCCGGGGACTACATGCCATTCCCAAATCTTTATGACTGATTTGTATTTCACCGGAACATGATTGGTTTACATTTCGGCGTCGCATCACAATTTTTTGATTACAAACCTGACTCAAGTCTTGGTGACGTAATCTAAAAGTTGGGTAATTAGCATTTGCCATGTCCTTAACTGAACTCTTTGGCCCATTCAAAATTTGTTTCTTTTTCAAACCTTGAAATGGATTCGAGGAGTTTAAATCTTTATGCCTAACCTTTAGTGGTGTCGCAGAATAATTTTCCATCGATTTATGCTTTGATTGAAAAAGCGGAAATCGTTTTTGGTCAATCGAGCGATGCGCATTTGTAAGAATTTTTTGCTGCTTGTTATTCAGCGATTCGTGTCGATTCTTAAATAAAGGAAAAGGTTTTTTTTCTAAATCATTGTGCCGAATTCCCGAAAGCCGCAAAACTTTGCGGTTCATATAATCGTGGTTTACCTGAATGTTCTTGTTTCGGAGGTCATTTACATTTTTGTGCCTTAACCGAATGGGAGATTGGGCCTGAGATTTATGGGAAAGGCTTACCCGTTTGGTTTTGAATTTATGATTGTGATTGGGAACGCTACATGCTGGGCCCGTACACTCATACTTTTCAGTTTTTTTCTTCTGTTGAGAAAAAGCAAAAACAGGGGCAAGCAAACTTAAAGTGCTCAAAAACAGCACTTTATTGAATAAATGGAAAAGCTTGCCTGTCAAAGGGTTACTTTAATTAGGGTTGAAAGGGTTTCAAATATAGGGAAAAATAGACATTAGCCAAAGTTTTCCACATTTCTGGCTCATTATTTAATAATGTGTGGATAAATCCTATTCTTTTATTACCCAATCCACAACCTCAACACCTGTGTAGGTTGGATTGTAAATCTTGTTCCGGTAAAATTTCAATAAAGACCAACGCTTATTGCACTCATCAACCTGTGTGGCAAAATTTAAGATAAAATAATCGACTCCCCAGGTGTCTTTCTCAATTTTGATGAGGTACTCATAAACAACGCCATCCTGAAAATTGGGGGTAATTTCTGGGCAGGTAAAATAAAAAGGCCCAATTTTACCATCTGTAAAATCTTCTTGAATAAGCAGCAAATTGTCTTCAGTCCCGTCAGTAGACAGGTAAACGCGCACATTGGCAAGATTAAAAATCCCACCGGAAATGTAATTAACGTCAGCTGTGTCTACATAGGTTACGGCAAAACTTTGTTGGCGAGCCCCTCCGGCTTCGGAACAAATTACAATGGAGTTTGTGGTAGGACATTTGTCGCAACCATAAAGGCCCATCAAACCAAAAAGAAAAGCTAGGGCTAAGGCAAATGAATTTAATTTCATATCGTAAGCGGATAGAAAGGAATTTACTGCAATAATAACCAAATTCGGGCGATTGCTAAAAAGCATAAATAATGCCAATCAAAAATAAACTAGCACCACAAAAATTGGATTCTAACGGTATTAAGGAATACCAGAGCGAAATTGGCCCCGGACTTAGATTGATTTTCCAACAAATTACCTCAACGCGGGCCATTCATTGCGGTTTAATATGCGATACCGGCTCTAGAGATGAGGGACGGTCAGAGGTAGGCATGGCTCATTTTATCGAGCATATGGTTTTTAAGGGAACCAAAAAAAGAAAAACATTTCAAATTTTAAATCAAGTGGAAGCAGCAGGAGGGGAGCTCAATGCCTACACTACTAAAGAAAAAACCTGTTTGTATGCCTCGATCCAAGCAGAAGAGTTTGATCGGGGAATGGATGTGCTTTCAGACATTGTTTTTCAACCCACTTTTCCTGAAAAGGAAATTGAAAAAGAAAAACAGGTCATTTCCGAAGAAATTGATATGTATCGGGAAAGTCCGGAAGAGGCAATTTTTGAAGATTTTGACCAACTCGTATTCCCATCGCATTCGCTAGGTAAACCCATTTTGGGTACTCGAAAAAGCATTGTCAAATTTGAAAAAGAAGGGCTCGTAAAATTTCATCGAAAAAATTATTGCCCAAGTAATGTGGTTTTGTCTATATCTGGAAATTTGCCTTATGAAAAAGTTCTGGCGACGGCAAAAAAGTATTTCGAAGACATTCCGAAATATTCCTTTTCTCGCACGAGAAAGGCACCGCCACCTCCGGATGAAAAAGTGAAGGAAATTAAAATTGCCGGAGGTCAGGCACATTGCATTATGGGGGGGCGGGCTTATCCCATTAAAAAGAAAGACATTGCTTTACATTTGCTTGTCAACTATTTGGGTGGTCCGGCAGGCAATAGTCGACTCAATATGGAAATAAGGGAAAACGCAGGCCTCAGTTATTCGATTTATTCCTTTTTTCAACCTTTTGTCGATACCGGAATTTGGGGCGTCTATTTTGCGTGTGAGCCCGGAAATATTGAACGAATACAAACCAAGGTTAAAAAAGAATTGAATATTTTGCGGAATAAAAAATCAGGAACCACATTGCTCCACCGCATGAAGCGCCAATCCTTAGGTCAACTCATCTTAGGAAATGAATATCCGCAAACACTAATGTTAAGTGCGGGAAAAAACCTGCACGATTTTGGTCAAAATTTTTCGCTCGCAGAACTTTGCCAATGGGTCGAGGCCGTTACAGAAACCGAACTCATGCGTGCAGCTAATGAATTATTTACAGATAGAAAAATGCAAACGATTATTTATCAACCCGAAAAATAAAAAAAGTATTTTGTAATGGATTTAATTGAAAAAAATCTTCAGGCCTACGCTGAAAAATTTACGCAGCCTGAGTCTGATTTGTTGAAAGAAATTACCCGAGAAACACACCTAAAGGTGTTGTATCCCCAAATGCTTTCGGGTCATTTACAAGGGCGTTTTCTATCTATGGTCTCAAAAATGGTAAAACCCTCCCTCATTCTTGAAATTGGAACGTTTACGGGTTATTCTGCGATTTGCCTCGCAGAGGGTTTGTCAGAAAAAGGAATGTTGGTGACCATCGATGTGAATGTTGAAATTGAAGATTATGTAAGGAAAAACTTTAAAAAGGCGGGAATAGAGGATAAAGTTGAATTTATTCTTGGGGATGCCGCAGCGGTTATGGTTGAGAGAAAATTCGTTCCCGACCTGGTTTTTATCGATGCCGACAAAGAAAATTATCTCAAGTATTATGAAGGGGTATTACCCAATATGCCTTCTGGTGCGATGCTTCTTGCCGATAATGTTTTGTGGAGTGGACGGGTAATCGACCCAACTGTGAATGATAAGGAAACCAAGAGCCTGCGAGACTTTAGTAATTTTGTAGCCTCAGATCCAAGGGTTGAAACCCTTTTGCTTCCCATAAGAGATGGGATAATGATGGTTAGAAAACGATGAATTTTTCGCTCCGAATTTTATTCCTTTTTTCATTTCTCCCCTTTTCCATTTTTGCAAACTTGGAAATTCCAGAGGTTCCAAAAGAAATGGATTTTTGTGGAGTCAATCTAAAACTAGAACCTGGTCTCCAGGAAAAATTACGTTTCGAAATTAAAAAAATTTACTCAAGTCCAGACCACCTTACCAAAACATTAAATCGGGTATATACATTTATGCCCTATGTTGAGGAGGCTTTTTCCCTTGCCAATGTCCCTGCAGACCTGAAGTATATTTGTATTTTAGAAAGTGGTTTTGTGGGGGATGCAGTTTCAACTTCAAACGCTGTCGGCTTTTGGCAATTTAAAGAAGCTACCGCGCGTGAAGTCGGTCTTCAAATCAATGATTCAATTGACGACCGTAAACATGTTTTTCATTCCTCAATTGCTGCAGCAAAATATTTTTGGAAGCTAAACAAGATATTTGACAATTGGATTTTCGCAATCATAGGTTATAACCAAGGGCCAACGGGTGCATTACCCTATATCGATGTGAAAAGTATAGGCCAAAAAGAAATGGTTTTGAAAGACGACCTGCATTTTTATGCGCTAAAATCTTTGGCGCATAAAATCGCTTACGCTCCCTTTTTGGCAGATCCAAAACCCTTACTTTGGCTTGCACCTATGATGCTCGATGGGGGAAACACATTGGGAAAAGCAGCCCTTTCTACTGGCCGTGACTCACTGGCCATTCAGAAAAATAATTTATGGCTCCTCAAACAGAAATTGCCTTTTTCAAATCGTTACGCGGTTTTAATTCCGCATGGAATTGAATCGAGGCCACAAGATCTGCACAAGGAAATTCGCAAGTTTTTTTTGAGAGAAGGAGAACCGGATTTTGTTGTAAAAAAGAAAATTGAGGCCCAACAATTCACTGAAAACCGTATAAAGAATGTAGAAGGGTTTATTGCTAATCCAGATGACCCGGATGCCGGAATCTATTACACCTTCGCAAAAGAAAACGAATCTTTGATTGAATTATCTATGCGAACCGGAAAAAGAATGGGCGACCTAAGAGAATGGAATCACTTAGATCAGGGCGAGAATCCAGGTACAGGTCAGTTTATTCAGCTCGAAGATTTAAGCTTGGCAAAATATCATATTGCAGGCATAAATGACACATGGGAAAGCATTGCAGTTTTCTACAATATCAAGATTCAAACCTTAAAAAAGAGAAATTTGTATGCAGATGTTGTGCCCGGGTATAAAATCTGGCTGAGAAAGAAAAGGCCTTTTTCAACCCCACAACTTGTAATGGAATTGCGTGACAATCCGCCAGATTATTCCTTCGAAAATCCTTCCCAAATCCAAGATAAAAGCATGAGTCAAGGGCAATCGTTTTTGCCTGCATCGTGGGGCCCAATCGACCGTTTGCCAATTACAAAAGGAGTGTGGTTAAATTACCAGGTAAAGGAAGGGGATGCATTGTGGAGAATTGCACGTGACCATGGAACCGGATCTGAGTTTATTAAAAAAGTAAATGGATTAAAGGGAAACACGGTAAACCCGGGAATCGTTTTGAAAATAATGATTTCGAAAAATC
This sequence comes from Bacteroidota bacterium, assembly GCA_043718485.1. Lineage (GTDB taxonomy): Bacteria > Bacteroidota > Bacteroidia > J057 > JADKCL01 > JAYSVQ01. The sequence goes on along the minus strand of JAYSVQ010000503.1, from coordinate 1,049 downwards.
AGAATTGAATTTTAATTCCTGAAATCGTCTTTCCATTTGCGCGGGCCTCAATATATTGTGGATACTGAATGTCATTCAAATTATTTTCTGCATCATTTTTTTTCAGTAATTCTTTTAATTCAACATTATGAGCCTTAAATAAAGAGGAATCAACGTTTGCTGGCTTAAGACCTAAAAGGCTGCTAAGGAAAGATAAGGCGGAATTTTCCATTTCTGTGATTTGCTTTTTGCCCTCCATTTTAATTTCACGTTTGAGAGAGCGTAATTTCGATTCGAATAATTGTATTTCTCCTCGTTCAAAACAGGCGATTAAATAAAGAAAACGAAATAAAATATTGATTTCTACAAGAGAGGCTGCCCCTTTAATGGATTGAAGTTTTCCTGTTTTTCTAAATAGTTCCGTCCATTCGCCATTCACAAGGTAAAAGGTATTTAAGTGCAAATGCAGAAAATACTCTTTTAATAAGTCAATAGATCCGTCAGGGGTTTTGCAAATTTTGTCACAGGCTTTTCTTAAATCAGCGCCCTTTTCAAAGGCTTTGGTGCTTAGATAATAGGTGGCAAGCATATTATAATAAAACAAATAATAATCTAAGGTTGAAGGCAAGTTTAATTCATCGAGAAGAGATTTGATTTTTTCGTTATAGGTAAACATTGCCGGAAAATCTTTTTCTCGCCAAGAGAAAAAAACCAATTTTTCCAAACAAGCAAAATAATGTGTCGGATTTTCTTTTAAAAAGGAAGACTTTTTTTCAAACAAAATAAGATAGTCTTCCATGAGCTCTACAGCTTCTTTTTCTCGCTTTAATACAGCAAGAAGGCCAATTTTAATGTTATAATATTTAATCACAGACCGCATATATTCTGGCCGGGCCTTTTCATCCAACAAGGGGTTGTTCAGTAAATTTTGGTAAACACTTTTTTCTTTTTCATTTGAAGGATATCCCGTCTTTTTAATCAGATAATATACATTTGAACTTAATGCATCATATTGGATCATTGTGAGTTGAGCCTCAGCCATTTTTTCCCATTTTTCATAAAATTCAGCT
>JAYSVQ010000502.1:0-3309 GCA_043718485.1 Bacteroidota bacterium | reverse complement strand
GAAACACTTAGATAAAATGGGGGGGAAGTCTATTCCCCCCTTTTTTTTGGCCGTTCAGGTTCAATAAAGGCAAGGGTTTGGAGTAAATAGGATAGCTTACGCCAAATTTTTAGCTATGAACAAAATTATTCTATCGCTTTTCTCTCTTCTTTTGCTTTTTCAAATCGGTAACACACAAATTACGGCTAATGGATGGACATTAAGTTATGCTCCTTCTACGCTGTGTGCAGGTGATACCGCTTGTTTTTCCCTTTCAAATGTAAACAATCCACCTCCGGGGCCTTTTATGCAGGCATATGGATTTTTAACCATTCCGGGTATCCCCAATCAGATTACCCTTACGAATTCGGGGTCACAATGCGTGCTCATTCCTACACCGGGTATTTTCAATTGCACCCTTGTTGTTTACAATTCACCATTTTTCGATACGTTACATTTTCCATTAGTTGTAAGCGCGGTCTGTCCAGGGATTGATATTATTTCAGGCACTGTTTACAATGACTTGAATGGAAATGGAATGCGTGATACAAGCGAAACCGCAGCAGCCGGAAGACTGGTTCAGTTGAATCCGGGTGGTTTGTATGTATCAACCAATCTTGCAGGTGCCTACAGTTTCGGCGTGGCAGCTGGTAGCTATACCGTTTCACTTGTTACGCCAGCTTATTATGCGGTTACGCAACCGGTAAGCAATTCCTATAGTGTAACAACAGCCGGAGCGAGTACAATATTTCCTGGAAATGATTTTGGTATTCAGCAAATACCGGGCATCAATGACCTAGAGGTTACCCTTAGCGGTGGCCCGCCTGTACCGGGAATGCATAGATATTACTATGTGTATTACCGAAATGTAGGAACAACCACGCTTTCAGGTTCGGTTGATTTCGTTCACGATGCATTAATGAATTATGTTTCAACCGGAACTTCACCCGGCACCTATAATGCCGGTTCGCGTACCGTTTCATGGAATTACACTAACCTGGCCCCCGGACAATCTTTGTATCAGAATGTAAGATTGCTGTGCCCCACTACGGTTTCTTTAGGCACACCGGTTACGCATTACGTGGCAGTAAATCCAATTGTGGGCGACACCACGCCCTTAAACAATGTTGATACATTAACCCGTTTAGTAGTGGGATCTTACGACCCCAACGACAAGATTTCATTTCACGGCAATAATTCAGAAGACCGTTTTATTTCGCCTACCACTCGCTTAGATTACCGAGTGCGATTCCAAAACACCGGCACGTATTATGCCACCGATGTTATTATTCTCGATACGCTTGATGCAAATTTAGATGTTTCAACACTTGAAGTGCAAGGCGGCAGTCACCCGATGAATTGGAGTTTATCGCAAGAGCGCATTCTTACCTTTAGCTTCATGAACATCATGTTACCTGATAGTGGATTAGATGAACCCGGTAGTCACGGCCATGTAAATTATGCGCTGTCTCCGGTTTCAGGTTTGATTGATGGTAATCTTATCGAAAACACTGCTGCCATTTATTTCGATTTCAATTCACCTATTTTTACCAATACGCATGTGAATGAAGTTGAGATTCCGGTGATATCGCTTTCACCTGAAAGTGAGGGTCATGTAAAGGTCTGGCCAAATCCGAGCAATGGAATGGTTTATTTTGAATGGTTGGGTTCAGGATTGGGCAATATTGAGTTAGGCTTATTTGATCTAAATGGGCATCAGATACTTGCTAAAAAGGGAATGATAGGAGAGAAGATTGAAGTGGATAGAGGCCCGATTCCGGCAGGGGTGTATTTCTGGGAGTTGAAAAACGATTCAGGTCAAAGATTCACAGGAAAGATTCTATTTTATTGAAACCCTTTCCAATAATAGGCCGTAAAGGCCGTTAGTTTTAAAGTTTTATATTTTTCTCATAACTCCGTCCGCTTAGGCGGGCAAGTAAGCCTCGGGGAGCCGGGGCTTACTCTTTTTAAGGCAATTCGATTTGAATTTCAGATTCGGGTATTGCGGATAATTGATAATTGATAATTGATAATGGGTAATTGTCAATGGATAATTGTTAATGTGCTTATGCTTGCCCGGATGAACACCCGCCAGAATGACCTGTCGGGCTGGGGTTCGGACGGGTGGGAATGGCGTTCGGACGGGCGAGGTGTGGTGGTTGGTTGCCTGAGTCCGTCGCGACAGCGTCGAAGGTATAGATGAAATAGTAATGCGATAGTTGTTGGGATTAAGAATAACTAGGCATACCCAGATTGTGAATGATCAATCCAAACCAAATTCTGCAACAGGGTTTTGTTGGCTTGTGGGCTTGGGTTGTTTTTCTTTTCTGAATAGAAAATTTCCGATGACAAGGAGGTCTAATTCAGTGCGCATAAAACAGCGATAAGCATCTTCTGGTGTGCATACGATTGGTTCTCCGCGTACATTAAAGCTGGTATTAATTAACACCGGGACGCCGGTTTGTTTTTTAAATGCACTGATTAATTGATGCAGTTTTGGATTGGTTGCTGCGGAAACCGTTTGTATACGTGCTGAATAATCGAGGTGGGTTATTGCCGGTAAAGTCGAACGCTCGAAGTATAATTTTTCTTTGAGTGGCCATTCGGCAAAATCTTTAGGCAAAGATTTTCTATGTCTTTGATTCAATTCAGCTACAAATAGCATGTAAGGGGATGGGCTATCTAAGTCGAACCATTCTGCTGCCTCTTCTTCTAATACCACCGGGGCGAAAGGCCTGAAACTCTCTCTGAATTTTACTTGCAGGTTTAATTTTTTCTGCATTTCGGGTTTGCGTGGATCAGCTAAAATGCTTCGGTTTCCGAGGGCGCGGGGGCCCCATTCCATTCGCCCTTGCATCCAACCTATGGTTTTTCCTTCATTGAGTGCCGTTGCGCATTCATTGGAAAGAGATTCGAAGTCTTTAAAGTGTTCCCAAACCGCATTATGGTTTTGAGCCATGCTAAGTATTTCCATTTCAGAAAATTCTGGCCCAAGATAACTGCCTTGCATGGCATCGGGGATTTGGGGAACTCGGGGAGTTTTATTATATATGTAATGGACGGCCCAAGCCGCACCGAGCGCTCCGCCTGCATCACCCGCAGCGGGTTGAATAAATATAGGGTTGAAAATATGGGATTCTTTTAATTTGGTATTTGCAACACAATTAAGGGCCACGCCTCCTGCAAGCACAAGATTATCTGAGCCTGTGAGTTTTTTTATTTCTCTTGCCATTCCGATGATAACTTCTTCTGTAATGTGTTGAATGGCTAAAGCAAGGTCGCAATGCAATTGGGTAATTTCTGATTCAGGTTCACGGCGAGGAATCCCCA
>JAYSVQ010000501.1:0-10106 GCA_043718485.1 Bacteroidota bacterium | reverse complement strand
GTTGAAATCTCATACAATGCGGGTGTAAATTGGCAAAAATTAGGAACCTCAGCTACCGGAAATAATTGGTACAATAATACCCTTCGCAATGTTTGGGATGGCCAATCGGGTGCGCCCAGAGTTTGGAAGTCAGCATCTCATTTAATGACAGGCGCTGCGGGAAATGCCGGGGTTCGTTTAAGATTCAAACTCAAATCAGACGGTAGTTTTTCATTGGATGGGGTGGGTGTTGACGATATATTAATATTAGATACACTCGTAGATAATTCCCCTATATTAATTTCATCTCCAATGACGGGCTGTGGATTGGGCAATTCGGAATTGGTTACAGTTCAGGTTGAAAATAATGGAACTACACCTATATCCAACATTCCTATTTGTTTTAATGCGGGCGGGCCCAACCAATGCAGTGTTGTACCGGGCCCCATTCCCGTTGGCGGTCAGGCTGTTTTTACCTTTCCTCAATCCGCAAATTTAAATGCGCCGGGTACCCACAACATTAAAGTTTGGCTCACAGACCCGAGAGACAGTGTTAGGAGCAACGATACCCTCGCGATAATAGTCAACAATATTCCAATTATAAATAGTTTTCCCTATTCAGAACCCTTTAATGGTGCCTCACCTGGTGGATGGACGGCCGATGGAACCAATAGCAGTTGGGCATTTGGTACCCCTGCAGGCGTTTTTATTCCTGCGGCTCAAACCGGAACGCGTGCATGGGTTACCAATCTTACCGGAAATTATAATACGGGTGAAGATTCCTGGCTGGTTTCTCCCTGTTTTGATATGACCGGACTTACCTATGATGCCGTTCTTCAATTTGGACACATATTTAAAATCGAAGGTGGGTATGATGAGAGTTGGGTAGATATTTCATTGAATGGGGGCAACACATGGACTAAACTCGGCACCCCGGGTGCTGGCTTAAATTGGTATAATAATCCGTATGCTGTTGTTTGGGATGATTCATCAGGAAATGACAGTACCTGGCGCAATGCGCGTCACAAATTAACCGGCTCTGCCGGGGTTTCAAATATGAGATTCAGGTACAGGATGCGTTCTGATCAGGGAAGTAATTTTGAGGGCGTAGGTATTGATAATATAAATGTATTAGATGTTTTTCATGATGCCTATCCTTCCCTCGTCGTTTATCCGGCATCAGGGTGTGGATTAACCTCAACTGAACCCGTTGTGATAAAAGTCTTGAACAATGGGAATGTTCCGATTACCAATATTCCGGTTTGCTTCAAGGTTAATGCCAGCCCTCCTGTTTGTGAAATCATTCCCGGGCCCATTAACCCCGGTGCTTCGGTTACTTTTCCATTCGTAGGAACGGCAAATCTCGCTGCGCTTGGCTCTCACAATTTCGCCACTTGGGTAACCTTGCCGGGTGATACTGTGAACCGTAATGATACCATTCGAACGACAGTAATCAACTTTGTTCCCGTCGCTACATTTCCGTATTCAGATAATTTTGAAGGTGCAACCTCCATTTGGACGCCCGCAGGTACAAATAGCTCGTGGACATTAGGCATTCCAAACCACACGGTTATTGACACAGCAGCTTCCGGTGTTCAATGTTGGCAAACAGGCGGCTTAACCGGAAATCATAATGCTCCTGAAAATTCATGGGTGGTTTCACCCTGTTTAAATTTGTCAGGTTTGAGTGACCCTTATATTCAATTAAAAGTATGGTGGGATTCTGAATATTCATGGGATGGTACTTCCCTCGAATTTTCGCTTGACCGTGGTTTAAATTGGGGAAATCTTGGAACATTTGGAGACTCCATTAATTGGTACAACGACTCTACAATCAATGCGCTTGCTGCCGTTCAAAACGGACAAGGTTCAGGTAGAGGTTGGAGTGGAGGCTCTTTTACAGGTTCAGGTTCAGGTGGATGGAAAACGGCCCGACACCGGATGCCATTTTTGGCTTTTCAAAGCCCCGTTTTGTTGAGGGTACATTTTGCCTCAGATTCGACTATTAATTTAAATGGTTTTGCTTTCGATAAGATTCTCATCGCAAATGGGCCCGTACCCGGTGTATCGATTGGCCCCGACACCTTTATTTGTGATTCCTTAAGTTTTCCGCTTGATGCAAATAATACAGGCGGGTATTTCAGATGGTCAAATGGCGATACGACAAGGTATTCAACTGCCAATGGAATGGGTGAGATGAGTGTAATTTATTGGGATTCTGTTGGCTTTGAAGCCTGGGATACCATTAACGTTATCCTTCCTGCAACTTTTATCACGCCGGTTGTATTGCCGGGCGATACGGTTCTTTGTCCAGATGTTGCCTATTGTGTGAATGCGGGTTCAAATCAGTTTACCTATGCCTGGTCAAACGCAGCTCCCGGAATTGTCAATTGTGTTGCAGGGCCGTTGCAACTGTCTATTGACCGCACCGATTCATTTGGTTGCATTACCAGTGATACCATGAATATTAATTTGTTTTCGTTGCCAACTGTAAATGCTGGGAATGATACTTCGGTTTGCTTGGGAGATACTGCTGAATTCAATACAAATGTAATTCCATCATGTGTGTATTCCTGGAGTGGCGGCCCAAGTGGCCCACAACTGAGAACCGCAACAGCAGGTTCATATGTCGTCAATTGTTTAGACACGAATGGGTGTATTACCAGAGATACGGTGAATGCCATTATTTTTTCGCAACCGCAAATTTCTCATAGTCCTGACGAGTATATTTGCCCGGCAGACTCATCCACCATGTGGGTAATTTCAAACACTATGACCTGCACCTGGTTTAATAGTGCAACCACAGACACCATCACAGTTAATTCGGCGGGTCAGTATTCCATTTCGTGTATGGATTCAAACACATGTATGGTTTCAGACACGATTGAAATTTTGCAAGGCTCAAACCCGGCCCCCAATCTTGGGCCTGATTCAACAATTTGTACGGGCGATACCGTTTGTGTTTTCCCTGGGGGCTTACCCAATTCCATTTTTGTTTGGTCTAATGGGGCAAATGGAAATACAACTTGTTTTACAGCAGGAGGAAATCATTGGGTGGAGGAAACGGATTCAAATGATTGTGTTGGTTCCGATACTTTAACTATTGTTGAAAATACACTACCGGTTGCTTCTGTGCTGATGAATACCAGCCCTTGTCCCCTTATTCTTTTTACCGGAAATGCAACCGGCACAGGACCCATGACATGGAATTGGAATTTTGGCGATGGCACTGGCTCCTCCGTTAAAAATCCAAACCATACATTTAATTCCAACGGCACCTATTACATCAGTTTTTATGCAACGAATATGTGTGCTACAGATACTGTCTTGGATACACTTGTCATTACCTGCTTAATTCCGATAAGCATAAATGAAAAAGGAGAAGAGATTGAGTTGCAGGTTTTTCCAAATCCTGCCAACGAAACCTTTTTCATACAATGGGAAAAATTGACGGGAATGGTATCCCTCGCTCTCTATAATTTGGAAGGAAAATTGGTTGAAGAGAAAGAGCTAGATTCGAAGTTAGGGTTGAATCAAACTTCTTTTGATGTATCTGAGCTTACCAAAGGCATATATCTGCTTAGAATTCAAACCGAGCACTTTTCACAAAACATAAAAGTCTTGGTAGAATAAAACGAAATACGTTAGGGTATTGAATTAAATCAAAATCCGAACGGGGTCTTCGAGTAGGTTTTTTAATGAGCGAAGAAATTCTGAGCCCATCACCCCATCTACTACCCTGTGGTCACAAGATAAGGTGACCTTCATGGTTTTTCCTGCAACCACTTGACCGTTTTTTACGACTGGTTTATCGTTAATTCCACCGATTGCCAAAATGCAAGCATCCGGGGGATTGATAATGGCCGTAAATTCTTCAATGCCATACATGCCAAGGTTGGAAATGGTAAAAGTATTGCCTTCCCAATCCTGAGGCTGCAATTTTTTAGTTCTCGCTTTTTCTGCCAAGTCTTTTGCCTGAGCCGAAATCTGACTGAGCGATAAAGAATCTGTAAACCGAATAACGGGTACAATTAAACCGTCTTCTACGGCGACTGCCATTCCAATATGAATGTGGTCATTGTACCGAATGGTATCTCCCAACCAACTTGAATTCACTTTGGGGTTCATCTTTATCGCAGCGGCTACTGCTTTTATAACAATATCGTTAAATGAGATTTTTACGGGTGCAATTTTATTGATGCTTTCACGTGCAGCCACTGCTTTTTCCATGTCTATTTCCATGGTCAAATAAAAATGGGGGGCGCCATTCTTACTTTCACTCAACCTGCGTGCAATGGTCTTACGCATTTGGCTTACTTTCTCTTCTTGGTAGCTTTCTTTTCCAACAGCAAAGGCAACAGCCACATGTGCGGGTTTTGCCCCTCCGCTGGTAACTAAATTTTCAATATCTTTTTTTACGATTCGTCCGCCTTCACCGCTTCCGGCTAATTGTGAAATATCCAGGCCCTTTTCTTTTGCAATCGCTTTTGCCAATGGAGATGCTTTTAAGCGTCCATCCCCATTTGAACTATGACTTATTGATGAACTTTCGGTGGCACTCTTATTTGTTAAGATCATTTCCGGTACAACTTGCTTCACTTCTTCTGCCTTTGCTATAGCCGGAGTGCTTGAATATTTTGAAACGATGGCAGAAACATCTTCTCCCTTTGCCCCAACAATGGCGAGCAAAGCACCAATGGGAATTGCATCTCCTTTTTCGACGCCGATATGTAATAGCGTTCCGGTATGAAAACTTTCCAACTCCATGGTTGCTTTATCGGTTTCAATTTCCGCAAGTAATTCGCCCACCTTCACGGTATCGCCAATTTTTTTATGCCACGCAGCAACCACCCCTTCGGTCATGGTGTCGCTCAACTTCGGCATTTCAATAATCTGTGCCATAATCTTTGATTTAACGGGCGCAAGTTAAGAAAATCGGCTTATCAGCACATGAAAACAAGGCCAATTTTCGAAACGATGAGCCCAAATTCAATCGAATTTAAAGGTTTTCTTTATTTGTAGCCTCATTCAACAGGCCAGAATCCAGTTTCGATTTTGGGTTAAAAAATTTTCGAATCAATACCGGGAACAAAAATAAATCGGCTAGCATGCCTGAGAAAAGCGTAACAACACAAAACAAACCAAAGATGTAGGTGCCTCCAAAATCAGAAAAAAGCATGAGCACAAATCCGCCGACAAGAATTAGAGTGGTTACCATTAACGCTTTTCCTGTGCCTAAAAGGGTTTCGTAAATGGATTCTTCTAAAGGTTTACCTTGGGCCAATTCCACCTTTAAGCGGGATAAAAAATGCATCGTATCATCTACAACAATTCCGAATGTAATAGCAAAAATCATCGCAGAAGAGGGGCGCAATGAAATCCCTAATATTCCCATAGTCCCTGCTGTTAAAACCAAAGGCAAAAGATTGGGGATAAGAGAAAGAATCATCATTCGAAAGGAACGAAATAGTATTCCCATCAAAATGGCAATCAGAAAAATACTAAGTAGTAAATCGGGAAACATTCCATCTCTTATGTAGTGAATGTTCATTTCGGCAAGATAGGCACTACCTGTCATTTGCCATTTAAAAGCGCTCGTGTCACAATCTTTGAGGTAAACTGAATTTAGGCCTTCTCGAACCTCAGCAAATTTTTCGGTTCCAATGTCTTCCACACGGGAACTAATGCGCGCCATTTTTTTGTCTGCTGAAATTACATTTTGCAACAATTTAGAATTGCCTTCGGTCTCCATTAAAAAAAGCAATTCATCTTTTTGGCTACTGCTATCCGGCATTCGGTAATGCCTTTCGCTTCCATAATGGCTAAGGCGGTTGGCCACTTTGAGAAAGGTAACCGGTGAAACAAATGGAGAAAAACGGGTTTGGGTAATTAAAAACCTTTCCATGGTATCAATGCCCATTAAAACTTCCATGTCGGTAACCTTGTGGCCGGGTTTAGCCTCAATGGCAATTTCGAAGGGACGAATTCCGAAAAAATGATTTTCAAAAAAATGAATGTCTTTGAAAATGGGGTCTTCTTTTTTTAAGTCGTCGAGTAAATAAGCGTTAAATGAAATCTTATTCGCACCCCACAACGACAAGCCCAGTATCCCAATACATACCAACAGAATTTTGCCACCATGATTAAGTGAGAAATGGTATGTCCAGCTTAGATATTTATCCCAAAAGGGTGAATTTCTTATGCCATGATTTTTGGTTAAAGTTTCAATGGGAAGTAAAAGCAGCGCCGAGGGAACAATCACAATAGAAATTATCCAGGCAAATAAAACTCCGATTGCAGCGTAAGTTCCAAACTCTCTGAGCGGCTGAATTTCAGAAAGCCAAAGTGAGGCGAAACCAATTGCGGTGCTAACTGAGGTAAGAAAAATGGCAAGACCAACCTCATTTAAAGAGTCTCGCATTGCATCCATTTTTGCCTTTCCTTTTATTAATTCCTGAGAATATTTCGTAATTAAATGCACCACATCAGACATGCCAACGACAAATAAAATGGGTGGCAGAAGCTCGAAAGTAAGGCTAATAGGTCTGCCGGCGAGCCCCATCATACCCATTACCCAAATGAGCGAAAGGCCAACACATGCCAGCGGAATCAAAATTCCCCACCAGCTTCGGTACATGAGAAATAAAATGAACGACACCAACACTATGGCCAAGGCCACAAACATGAGCAGCTCAGAGGCAATGCGGTTTGCATATTGAGACCGAATCCACGGCACCCCGGTCATTACATAATCTATTTTGCTATTCTTAAAAAGAGATTCGATTTCAGTACAAACTTTATCCCGCTCCGGGCTGTCGGTGATGGCAGGGTTTAAAAGAACCGCGATACAAATGAATTTCTCATCCTTACTAAAAAAAGAACCTAATAAAACGGAATCCGCTTTTATTTTGCGCCTCGCGCTTTCAAAGGTTTCAGGATTTTGGGGATTCAAAAGTGGTTTTTGACTCATGCCAAATGCACCGACCTTGGGTATGGAAATGCGAATGGGGTTAATAACCGAATCTACATGCGCATAGCCTTGAAGGCGAATACACAAGTCATCTAATTTTATTAAAAAGTCACTTTCAAAAACTGTTTTTTCGCCATTGCCTAAAGCCACCAGAATGAGGTTGTCATCGCTTCCAAATGTTGCCTTATACTTTTTGAAATAGGTTAAATTTTCATCTTGTGGAAAAAAACTATCGAAACTGAAATCGACTTTTAGCCAAAATAAGGAACCCGTAAAAACCAAACTGATTACGGCAATGAGCACCAGAAGTGGCTTGCGATATGTGAGAATGTACTTCAGAATGAATTCGCCTTACAAGGCATTTGTTTAAAGGAATGGCGAATATACTCTTTTGGCCAAATTTTTATGTTGTATAGTTTTAATTCTCTTTTCGCTCAGGGTGGAAAAAGTGTAAAAAATGAAAAGTAATTTGCGTGCGATGGACGCAGAAAAAGTTGCAATAATTGATTTAGGCACAAATACTTTCCACTTATTGATTGCAGAAGTCAATGACCGTGATGATTTTTTGATTCGCGAGAAATTTCGAGAGGTAGTAAAATTAGGTGAAGGCGGCTTTAGTGCAGGTTTGATTAGCGATATGGCCTATAAAAGGGGTTTGGTTGCCCTAAAAAGTTTTCGCCGAATCATGGATAGCCGTGGAACAAATAAGGTGTTGGGCTTTGCTACCTCTGCGATTCGAAGTGCTTCGAATGGAAAAGAATTTATCGCTCATGCAATGAAGGAAGCCGGTATTCCCATTCGGGTGATTAATGGAAACGAAGAAGCGGCCCTCATATTTGAAGGCGTAAAATCCGGAATTCAATTGCCCTATCACGAGCAAAGTTTAGTGATGGATATTGGCGGCGGAAGCGTTGAGTTTATTGTCGGCTTTGAAAACAGTCCGATTCTCATTCGCAGTTTAGATTTAGGCGCGGCAAGAATTTTAGAAAAATTTCCAGTTTCAGAATTGCCGGATAAAAATGAAATCGCTGAAATTAGAAAACATATTTATGCTGAAATCTCAGGTTTGCTCAATGAACTAAAAGAGTTTGATCTCAGTATTTTGGTTGGAAGTTCTGGTGCGTTCGAAACGCTTTCCGCCATTATTGCGCACCAAAAGGGCGACTTGCTTTCAGCCCAAAACTTAAACAGCTATACTTTTACCCGAGCAGAGTTTAATAAAGCGTTAAAACATATTTTGGAATCATCGCGAACCGAGCGATTGAAAATTCCCGGAATGGAGCCCATGCGGGTAGACATGATGGTGCCATCGGCCATACTGGTTGACATCATTCTTACAGAGTTGAAAATGCAAAAATGTATGGTGTCGGCTGCGGCTTTAAAAGAAGGAATACTCTCCCGATACATTCGTGAAAAGCAAGAAAAGATAAAAAACCTGATGGGCCCACAAGAGCAGCAATTGAGGGCAAAAGGCGTGCGTGCTTTAGGGAAAAAATTTCATTTCGACCAAGACCACGGGGTCTTGGTAGGTGAATTGGCCGTTTCAATTTTTGACCAACTTCAATTGTTGCACAATTTCGGAGGATGGGAACGTGAAATTTTGATGTATTCAGCCATGCTACATGATATAGGGTATTATTTGAACCGAAGCGGCCACCATAAACACGGGCAATATCTGGTTCAAAATAGTGGCCTTCCCGGATTCAGCAACGATGAACTTTTGGTCATGGCCAATATTGTGCGTTACCACAGAAAACGATTGCCAAGTCGAGACGATTTTCATTTTAAATTGCTCCGCCAAGAAGACCGATTGAGGGTGAGAGCCCTTTCGGGTATTTTAAGAATTGCTGATAATTTGGACCGCGGACATCGCCAATTGGTCGAAGGGTTAATGGTTCAATTCGATGAAAATAAATTGGAAATTAAGGTGATGTCAGAGAAAAAAACGGACATAGAAATTAATGCTGCAAACCTTGAAAAAGAGCTAATGGAGCAGGTTTTTGAGCGAAAAGTGATTCTCATTCAGGCATAAATTGAATCCTTTTGCTGATTTCAATGGCCCAGGCTTTCTGTAAATCCTCACCCGGGTGGTGATCAAAAAGATTCACAATTCTATTCTTCAAGAGAGTTTTGTTTGAACAAGCGGTAAGGTTGATACCCTCCATCCCACTTTCTTTTAATTTTACCTCAATCACAGAAAGTAGTTTTTGGCTGATTTCAAGTTGAGAGGGAAGGGGCGCCAACACGAAATAAATGGGAATGGCGTTTTCATCTGCCCATGTTTTTGCTTTTTGCAACACTTGCATATGGGCTTGCACAATTTTTTCGTCTGAATAAATCTTGGACAGGTATTCAGTATAACCCTTGCCTTCGACAGATAATAGAACGGTTGTGAAAAAATCGAAGACATAAGAAAATCGAGCGGGAAAGCGCAGCATTTTTTTGAAAGGACTTGTTGCAGGATGAACATATTTTACGCCTAATAAACCTGCTGTCGCTTCCACATCGTTAATAAACCACTGCCATATTATTAAATCAGGTTTTAAAGGAAAGGATTTTAGGTTTTCAAATTCTTTTTCAGCCCCTGCGCCACATTCGCCGGCATTCCATACTTGATATTTTTCATTCCATAATTTTTCTAAGTACTTGCTCATCCGATCGCCAGGGTCTTCAATTCCCTGACCTGCGGTAAATGAATCACCGATGAGCAAAATATTCCTTTTTTTGTTTTCGTTTTTTGGTTCTGCATCCCGATATCCTAAAGAATTTACAGGCGTCCAATATTGATTGTACCAGGCCTTGGAGATTAAACTATCTCCCGCTCCGCTGCTAAAGGGCCGAAATTGTAAATAGATTTCTGCGCCCAAAAAAAGAAAAGCCAGCGTTAAGAGGGAAAGATAATAAGCTCCTTTTTTTTGAAAAAAATGAATATAAAATCTTGCAATTAGTATAAAAAAAATAAAAAGCGCAGGAATGCGAATCCATAAAAAGGTTCCAGGCCCAAGTGGATTTGTCAAAAAATAAATGAAGGCTAAGCCTAAAAGGGCCATACCATTTTTGAGACCGGAATGATTATTTGCTTTAGTTTCGATTGGGAATGTTACAAAGAAAGCTGTGATTATGGTAATTCTTGCGAAAAAACGCGAAACAAAGACAA
>JAYSVQ010000051.1:0-7905 GCA_043718485.1 Bacteroidota bacterium | reverse complement strand
AGGGGTGTATTACTTTATTGCAACTCCGCCCCCTCAACCCGATTCAGAAACGCAGGAACCCTGCGCAAGTTGGGTGCTTTTGACGCGGTAATTTTTGTGAAAAGGACCATGCTTTTTTCCTTTTAAAATTCAGGGTAAGTGATGTGAATTAGTGTTTTACCAAGTCCTCTTCAATCAAGGTGTGAAGAACAGGCAAAAAATTTTTGACAAACCGCTCATTTGAGGGATTTGCAAGAATTCAACCCAAAGCCACGCTATTAGAGTCAAAATATTAGTTTTACCCAACCCAAGGATAAGCTAATTTTTTGAAATGCATTTTAGGAAGTAATTTTCCCTTCATGGCAGAAAAAAAGCTGTTTTTACTGGATGCAATGGCGTTGATTTATCGCGCCCATTTTGCTTTTATCAAGGCACCGCGAATTACTGCAAAAGGGCTGAATACTTCAGCTGTTTTTGGGTTTTCAAACACACTACTGGAAATATTAGCAAAGGAAAAACCGTCCCATCTTGCAGTAGCGTTTGATACTCCTGAACCCACATTTAGGCACGTAGAATATAAAGAGTATAAAGCTCAGCGCGAAGAAATTCCAGAAGACATTGTCGTTGCAATTCCTTTGGTTAAGCGATTGTTGAAGTCGCTGAATATTCCGCTACTCGAAAAGCCGGGATTCGAAGCAGATGATTTAATTGGTACCCTCGCCAAAAAAGCAGAACGCGAGGGGTATCAGGTTTTTATGGTTACGCCAGATAAAGATTTTGCCCAATTGGTTACAAACGATGTTTTTCTCTATAAACCTGCGCGAGCAGGAAATGGAATTGAAATTCTTGATCCTGCAGGTGTTGAACGCGCCATGGGAATTCTACCAGAGAGAGTTACAGATTTTTTGGGACTGAAGGGAGATGCAGTTGATAATATTCCCGGCATTCCTAAAGTTGGAGACAAAACCGCAATCGAATTAATAAATGAATTTGGAACGGTAGAAGAAATAATAAACCAAGCAGAAAAAATTCAGAAAAAAAGCATTCGAGAGTCAGTTTTAGAAAATGCTGAAAAAGGATTGCTGTCGAAAAGGCTGGCCACAATTAAAACAGATATAGAATTGCCTTGGGAAGAAGAAGATTTGCAGATTGGAAATCCAGACAGGGAAGCTTTTCTTTCTTTAATGAATGAATTGGAGTTTCGAAATATTGCAACTCGAATTTTGCAAAGTGCGATTTTTGGCAATGGAGAAGAAGTCGAAACACAAAAAGACTTATTTGGAAATTCAATTTCATCACCTAAACAAGAAATAGACCTTGAGCCACAAATAATTGATCATGGGTATGCCACCCTCGATTCCAGAATTCATAATTACTCCCTTCTTGACGATGAGGCAGCCATTTTAGCTTTCTCAGAAAAGGCGAAAAATGCCGGAGTATTGTGCTTCGATACCGAGACGACCGACCTTGACCCAATGGTGGCCGAAATTGTAGCAATAACCTTTTCTATTCAGCCTAATGAGGCTTTTTTGGTTTACTTTCCGCCAAATGACCAAACTAAAAAATCCAAGTTGAAGGCAATAAAAGCGCTACTTGAATTTGGCAAGATTTTGAAAATCGGCCAAAACCTAAAGTTCGACATGCTTTTGCTTCGCAATTATGACATTGAGGTTGCGGGTCCATTTTTTGACACCATGATTGCCAGTTACGTAATCAACCCCGATAGAAGTCATGGCATGGATGCCCTTTCTCGTGATTTTCTTAAATATGACCCCGTGAGTATTTCTTCGCTCATCGGAAAAAAAGGGAAGCAACAATTAAGTATGCGTGATGTAAGTCTTGAAAAATTAATTGACTATGCATGTGAGGATGCGGACATTACCCTTTGCCTGAAAAATGAATTAGCGCCTCTGATTATTAAGGATGAATTGAATAAGGTTTTTGAAGAAATTGAAATTCCCTTGATTCCGGTTTTAACGGAAATGGAGTTTGCAGGCATAAAAATTGATAGTGAAGCCCTTGCCATTTATTCCGTAGAATTAGAGAAAGAAATGGCGATTACAGAAAAGGAAATATTTACCCTCGCCGGCCAAAAGTTTAATATCAATTCTCCTAAGCAATTGGGCGAAATTTTATTTGATAAACTTAAAATCGGAAAAGCTGAAAAAACAAAAACAGGTCAATATTCTACCCGAGAAGAGGTCTTAACTGAATTGGCAGCGGAACATGAAATGCCGGCAAAAATTTTGCGTTTCCGTCAATTTGGAAAATTGAAATCGACCTATGTTGATGCGCTTCCTCTTTTGGTTAATTCAAAAACAGGGCGTGTTCACACCACCTATGCGCAAGCGGTTGCGGCCACGGGTAGATTGAGCAGTAATAATCCCAACATTCAGAATATACCCATTAGAACGGAAGAAGGAAGAGAAATTCGAAAGGCTTTTATTCCTGAGGCAGGCAACAAATTAATTTCAGCAGATTATTCGCAAATTGAACTTAGGCTAATGGCTGAATTTTCAGCCGACGAAGGCATGAGAGAAGCTTTTATGCAGGGTGAGGACATTCATAAAGCAACTGCTTCAAAGGTTTTTGATGTGCCTTTAGGTGAAGTGAATCATGAAATGCGTGGCAAGGCCAAAATGGTAAACTTTGGCATCATATACGGAATCTCCGCATTTGGTCTTGCACAACGCTTAGGAATTTCTAGAACCGAATCGTCAGAAATAATTCGATCCTATTTTGAAAAATATCCCGGTGTAAAAAAGTATATGGACCAGAGCATTGAATTTGCTCGGGAAAAGGGCTATGCGACGACCTATTTTGGGCGAAGACGATACCTGCCAGATATTAATTCTCGGAACCAAACCAGCCGGGGCTTCGCAGAGCGAAATGCAATTAATACGCCTATCCAGGGCTCTGCGGCAGAATTAATTAAGGTAGCAATGGTTGAAATTCATAAGGAAATGAGGCAAAAACGCCTAAAATCAAAGCTTTTGCTCCAGGTGCATGATGAATTGGTTTTCGAGGTTCCAGGTAATGAAATAGACCTCATGAGCAAATTGGTGAAGGAAAGAATGGAGAATGCCATTAAATTTACGGTACCCATGCTTGTTGAAGTAGGGGTTGGGAATAATTGGCTTGAGGCACATTGAGAAAATTTTTACTTGCTCTTATTTTTATACTTCCCTTTTTTATCCTGCATGCCCAAAAAAAGCTAGATAATAATTGGATGTTTTACAATGTTGGTCTCGGCTATACCGATGGCACGATGCAATATTTTGAAGGCTATAACCATAATATTTTGTATTCAAATGCCCGGGCCGGTTTGCCTCTTTATTCAGATTGGAATTTGTATAGTCAACTCACAACCTTTCCAAGCTATTTTCAAATGGGAGGCTGGGCGCAGATTGCAGATACTTCCAAAAGGCTTAGGATGCGATTTGGTCTTACCTATTTTAATCGCTCAGATACGATGTTGTACACGAGCGCTTTAGGAACAAACGAAATGATTTTTGGAAGAGGAGCCACCGAGGAGACAAATTTTATTGGCTTTCAATTTGGCCTTTTTAAGACCACCCGTAGAATTTTGAAAGGGGTATATTTATATGGAGGTGCTGATTCTGAATTGGGCATTTTAATAAATTCAAAAATCGAATTTTTTGAATATAGTTATGATACGCAAAAAGGAATGGTGGTTGAAGAAAACCATTTCCCTGTAAAAGGCCGACTTAGGACCTCACCTATCGTTTCTGCATTGATTGGCCTAGAACTAAGACCGTACAAATGGATAGGGATAATTGCAGAAGCCCGTTCGGGTGTAGGTGGAAGTTGGGTTATAAACGAAGGTTTCTTTGGAATTTCTCGAACAAACTTAAGTTTAGGTTTATCTCTCTATCCTGCATTTTTATAGCAAGACCAAATCGAAAAAGCACAAAATACAGTTCACTTATTTTAACCGAAAATTTTTTGAAATGAAAGAGCGAATTCTCAAAGGCTGGCCTTATTTGATTCCACCAGCTGTTTTTCTTGTCATACTTGTCTTGTATTTCACGCCCGTTTTTCAAGGAAAGGTCCTTTTCCAATATGATATTTTTCAAGGGGAAGGGATGTCGAAAGAAATATCAGAATTTCGGGAAAAAACCGGCGAAGAGGCACTATGGACAAATGGAATGTTTGGTGGAATGCCCGCCTTTCAAATTAGTACCGTCCATCCAGGAAATTTAATGGCTTATGTCGACCATTACCTCGGATTTTTCTTGCCGCATCCGGCTAACCTTGTTTTAAAATTATTCCTTGGGTTTTTCTTTTTACTTTCAGTTCTAAAAGTGAAACCGACATTAGGGGGAATTGGGGCTTTTGCTTTTGCTTTTAGCTCCTACTTCTTTATTGCAATTGAAGCAGGCCACAATACAAAAATTAATGCGCTTGCGTACATGGCACCTGTCGTTGCCGGAATAATCTTATCCTACCGCGGGAAATATTTATTGGGTGCTGCAATCACTTCCTTTTTCCTCGCATTGGAAATATCAGCAAACCACGTCCAGATTACCTACTATTTAATGATCATGATTGCATGTTTAATAGTGGGAACCTTAGTTCACAGCATTATCGAAAAAGAAATTCCGAATTTCCTTAAAGCTTCTATGATTTTGGCTGTGGCAGCTGCCATTTCAGTTGGACCGAGTGTAAGTTTGCTTTGGACAACCCTGGAGTATTCTTCTGAAACCATAAGGGGCAAATCTGAATTGGCAGAGTTTGCTTCCGCAGATGATTTAAGTCACGCTAAATCAGGCCTTGACAAAGACTATGCATTTAGATGGAGTTATGGGGTTTGGGAAACAGCCACATTAATGTTTCCAAACGCATCAGGCGGCGCCTCAAGTAGCGAGTTAAGTGAAAACTCAGAGACTGGAAAACTTTTGCAAAAAAGAAAAGTCCCGAAAAGTTATTTAAAACAATGGCCAACCTATTGGGGCGCTCAGCCTTTTACGTCGGGCCCGGTCTATGTTGGCGCATTAGTTTGTTTCCTTTTTATTCTGGGATTAATATTTGGAAATCCAAAATATAAATGGTGGCTGTTAGCGGCAACCGTAATTGCCATCTTTCTGGCTTGGGGTCGAAATTTTGAGAGCTTTAACTATTTTCTTTTCGATCATTTACCGATGTATAACAAATTTAGAGCGCCGGCAATGACTTTAATTATTGCCGAGTTTACAATTCCTTTGCTCGGTTTTTGGGCATTGTCAAATCTCTTAAGTCAAGATTTAAAACAAAGTGAAAATCTGAGAGAATCGATTGCCAAAAAAATAGTAACCGTAGGGGGCATTGGAATTGGATTTTTAATTCTTATTCTCTTAAGTGCAGAAATGTTCGTTTCCTTTTCAGCCGAAACCGATATTGCCACATTTTCTAGAATGTTTGGAATTGACCCAAAAAAGCCTGACCAAGCAAGTTTGTTAGAAGATTTTATCACAGCAGTTGAAACGGACAGGGCAGCGATGTTGCGCAATGATATTTTAATTGCCCTTTTTATGATTGCTTCGGCAACAGGAATTATTTGGGCTTATTTCAAATATAAATTGAATGAGAACGTGGTCTATGCTGTTGTTGGTTTGTTGGTTGTCGGTGATTTGTGGGCCGTTAACAGTAAATATTTAGGTAAGGACAGCTTCATGAAACCAAATGAATATGCAAAGCGCCAACAAGCAGAGGAGTGGAGTAATCAAGTTTTAGCGGACAAAGATCCGAATTACCGAGTCTTTAATTTAGCAGCGAATACTTTTAACGATGCAAAGACTTCCTATTTTCATAAATCGGTTGGTGGATATCACCCAGCAAAATTGAGACGGTACCAAGATGTAATTGACAATCATTTGAATGGAAAAATTACTATTCAAGTGTTAAACATGCTCAATACCAAATATGTAATTCAAAATGATAATAATAACAAAGCGCGGGCACTTCCCAATCCAGATGCATTAGGAAATGCATGGTTTGTGAGCAATTTACTTTGGGTAAACAATGCAAAGGAAGAGATTGATTCCTTGGCTACTTTTGAGCCAAAAACAACAGCGCTGATAGATGTTAGATTTAAAGAATTGTTAAAGTCGTTTTCTCCGATATATGACTCGGCTGCCCAGGTACTGCTAACGCATTATCAACCCAATAAACTTACGTATTCAACTAAAACAAATGCGCCCGGATTTATTACCTTTTCGGAAATATACTACGACGGAGGAAAAGGATGGAAAGCCTATATCGATGGAACAGAGGCTCCTCATGTCAGGGCGAACTATATTCTTCGTGGTATGGTAGTTCCTGCTGGTGAACACACAATTGAATTTCGTTTCGAGCCCCGGTCGTACTATGCAGGCAATAAAATTTCCCTTTTCGCATCCTTAATTGTAATTATTGGATTCTTGGGTATCTTAATATGGGAACTGAGACTATTTAAAACTTCCAAAGTGTCGTGATTGAACCTAAAGACCCGGAATTAAAAAGAGTTCTTATTATTACATATTATTGGCCACCAAGCGGGGGAAGCGGTGTTCAGCGTTGGTTAAAATTTGTAAAATATCTGCCTCAATGTGGATGGCAACCTGTAGTCGTTGTACCGCAAAATGCAGATTATCCAATTTTCGACTCCAGTCTTGAAAATGAAATTCCAAAGGAAGCTGAAGTTATTCATATTCCAATTTGGGAACCCTATTCCCTGTATAACCGTTTTCTAGGAAAACAGGCGTCAGAGAAAGTAAAACCTGCTTTTTTTGCTGACAAATCTCGATTGACGTGGAAACAAAATCTTGGAGTATGGATTCGAGGCAATTTTTTTATTCCTGACCCAAGAATTTTTTGGGTAAATCCAGTTGTAAAGCATTTAACAAAGTACCTAAAGAATAATCCGGTTGATGTTATTGTTACGACAGGCCCACCACATTCTGTCCATTTGATTGGGAAAAAAGTAAAACTAAGAACAGGAATTCCTTGGGTTGCTGATTTTAGGGACCCCTGGACTCAAATTTATTATTTCGAAGATTTGCAGCTGTCCAGCATTGCGAAAAGAAAACAATTCAAACTAGAGAAGGAAGTCACAACTCAAGCCGATACGGTCATTGTGGTTAGTCCGGGTATGGAAGAGGATTTTAAATCCAGAATGGGAGTACAGTCTAAGGTAATTTATAATGGGTATGATGAAGATGATTATACCGGATTATTAAATCAAGTTCCGGAGTCCGAAAAATTTGTTGTGAGTTTTATAGGCACATTTTTAACACATATAAATTATCCGATGCTATGGAAAGCACTTTCCGAATTGGTTAATGAACATTCTGATTTTAACAAGAGGCTCCTTATTCGTTTGGTGGGTACGGTAGATGACCAGGTTTTTAAAGACATTCAGCTTGCCGGCTTAAAAGAAAAACTGGAATACGTTCCTCAAGTTGACCACTCCCAAGTGATGTATTACCAGAAAGACGCATCCTTATTATTGGTACTAATTGCAAAAAGCCATAATTGGGAAGGCATTACATCCGGAAAATTATTTGAGTGCTTAGCTGTAAAGAGGCCAATTCTTTGTCTTGGGCCGGAGAATGGATCTGCTGCTGAAATATTAAATGTAAGTGGCTCGGGAAGGTGTATTCACCCGGATGATAAAATTAAAATTAAGGATGCAATTATTGCAGAGTTTACAAGGTTCTTGGGCGGAGAACCAAACATTTCTAGCAGAGAAATAAGTATTTATTCAAGAAAATCCTTGACTAAAGAAATAGCAACAGTTTTCAATAGGCTGATTCGAAAAAATTAATTATCAAACACGTAAGGAACCCACAATTGGACGTTAGTTCCAATTGGCCTATCCTCGTCGTCTTTTAAATCTACAATTTCTAAGGATTTATTTATGCCTTTGGCCTGATTTAGAATAGAAAG
>JAYSVQ010000006.1:0-8695 GCA_043718485.1 Bacteroidota bacterium | reverse complement strand
ACAAAGGCCCGTAATGCCGCCTCCGACAATTATTATGTCTGTTTTTTCTTGCATGCTTTCATGTTTTCAAAGGAAAAGAATGTTTGATTTCCCTTTTGAAATCAGGGGTAAAGATAATTTTACTTTCCCATTCCATTATTCTCCATTTTGATTGTTGGTTGAAGGCTAAAAGCGATTTAGATTTTTGGGCAGGCCAGCCAATTGAATTGAGTTTATTTCAAAATCAGGGAAAAGCAGTTAGGCCATAAAAATAGTGTTGCTCTTTTTTGGGGAAGGATGCGATTAGGTCCGAGGCAGGTTTTAAGGAAACTGCCAAGCAGAAACTGAAGAACTTAAAAATGTTGTCGCACCTGAATTTTGTTTTAGAAAAATGTATTTCTAATTTCCGAAAACCTTGAATACAACTAAAATTCAAATAAAAAAGCCATTCTGGACGACCACAAATGAAAAAATTGCAGCCTTCATTTTTCTTTTTTTTCGGTTGAAATGTGCGATCACAATATAAATTCAGGAAATTTTTTTTGACACATTTTGTCTGTCCTTTTCTTTTCAATTACCTACTTGAAAAGTTGATAGGCCAAAATTTTAAAAAAATTTGGTGTTAATATCAGAAAAGGTTTTTATTTTGGCAGCAATTCCAATAACGATGATTATTTTTCAATCGTTTTGATAAAGATTTAATCTCGTTCCATCATGAAAGAAAGTCCGGACAGCAATGCCCGGACTTTTACTTTTTATGAATTAGGAAAAATCGCCGTCAATGAGATAAAACGGCTTCTTCTTGTTTATGGGCCTCAACCAATTTGCTTTTCATCTCTTCTGGAACTGGAGCATACTCTACAAATTTTCGGTGAAAAATTGCCCTGCCTTTTGATATGGCATGAAGAGCCGTTGTGTACCGATACAATTCAGAAAGCGGAACTCGGGCCATTATTTTTTGAAATTGCCCTTCAGTATCTATGCCTAAAATAATGCCTCGCCTAGTTGTAATGTCGGTCATGATTTCGCCCGTAACCTCATCGGGCGTTAATACTTCCACTTCATAAATAGGTTCTAATAATCGAGGCTTTGCTTTTGCAAAAGCTTCTTTAAAGGCCATTGTACCTGCAATTTGAAAACTAATGTCGTTTGAATCTACAGGATGCATTTTTCCATCAAAAAGGCAAACCCGAACATCTCGAACATGGGAACCAGTTAATGGACCGTTTTTCATTTTTTCCATTATTCCTTTTTCAACTGCCGGAATGTAGCGCGCATCAATCACGCCACCGACAATACAGTTGTAAAAGACAAGTTTGCCGCCCCAGGGCAACTCATGGATTTTCCGTTCACGAATGGAATAATGCTCCGGGTCAGGCATTCCATCAACCCAGGGGTCGATTTGAATGTGAACTTCACCAAATTGCCCTGAGCCACCCGATTGTTTTTTGTGGCGGTAATCAGCGAGGGCCGAGCCTTGAATCGTTTCGCGATACTGAATCCGTGGCTGGGTAAAATCCACATGAATTTTATATTGGTGCTCAAGTTTCCATTTAATTACAGATAGATGTAATTCCCCTAATCCTTCAATAATATTTTGCCTGAGCTCACTTGAAAAATAGCCTTTAAAGGAGGGGTCCTCGATCATCATCTCATGAAAAGCGGGGCTTAATTTTTCTTCTTCTTTTTTATCTTTTACCACAATTGCCTCCTCAATTCTGGGTTGGGGAAACAGAATCGGTTTTAATTGAACCGGCCCACCTTTTCCGTAAAGGGTATCATTTGTCAAAGTGTCTTTCAATTTTACCGTAACGCCCAGATCGCCTGCAAACAATTCAGAAACGGGTTCTTTCTTTTTGCCATCGAGCAAGAAAATCTGTCCGATTCTTTCTTGTTTTTCATTTCTGGCGACGGTGACTTCCATCGCTCCTTTTACGGTTCCGGAAACCACTTTAAAGAAGGACAGCATTCCCACATGCGGCTCAAAAACCGTTTTATAAATAAATAAAATGGTTTGACCTTTTGGGTCACAAGGAATTTCCCTTCCATCGGTTGATATTTCTTTTGAGGCATTTTCTGCACCGGGGCAAACATTATCAATAAAGCCCATGATTCGACCAGAGCCCATATTTTGTTTCGCTGAAACACAAAAAATAGGATAGAGGCTTCGGTTTTTTATTCCAATGGCCAAACCCTTTCGCATTTCATCTTCATCAAGATTTCCTTTTTCAAAATATAAACTCAAAAGAGTGTCATCATTTTCTGCGGCTGCTTCAACAAGTGTATTATGCAATTCTTTTGCTTTTTCCATTTCTTCGGGCGGAATGGGAAGTTTTTCAGGCTTGCCACCGTTTGCAGGAAATTTGTACATCGTCATTTTGAGCAAGTCGATAATGGCATTAAATCCCTTACCGACAAACATGGGGTATTGCATTACGACAACCCCTTTTCCGAATCTATTTTTTGCTTGTTCAACGCAAAGGTTGAAATCAGCAAACTCATGATCTAATTGATTCACGGCAATCAGGGTTGGCTTGTGGGTTCGGTCAAGCTCACGCCAAATGAGTTCGGTTCCAATTTCAACCCCATGTTGGGCATTTAAAACCAAAAGGCAAGTCTCAGCCGCGCGAAGGGTTGCAATAGTTTCTCCTAAAAAATTGTCGTTTCCGGGGGTGTCGATAAGGTTGATTTTAAAACTGCGCCATTCAACATGTTCCAGAGAAGCATACACCGAGTTGCCTCTTTCAAATTCAATTTCATGGTAGTCTGATACGGTGTTGCCTTCCTCAACCGAGCCGCGACGTTGTATTGTGCCGGCCTCAAAAAGCATGGTTTCAACCAAAGTGGTTTTCCCGCTTTTCGAGGCCCCTGCCACAACAATGTTTTTAATGTGATGAGAATCGTATGTTTCCATAAAATGCGTGATTTTAGGTGAATTCAATTTAAGTTACCCTTAAATGTGTAGGTTTTCAAACAATCAAACTATGATTTTGGTCACCCGTGTATAAGTCATAAACTTTTTCTCTTTTCCGTAAAATAAACGTGGATAAACCCACTTCTTTTTTTGTGATTTAACAAAAACCCGTATCTTCATAGATTAGATTTTACCCTTTGCTAAATTTCAAAGGCTTGGGTTTGTAAAGCCCTGAAAGGTATTTGCAACCTTCTTCGATAATTTGAATTGGCTAAAATTGAGGTAGTTTTTCATTTGCAAAAAGAAATTCATTTCAATCTCGATTGAAGATTTTTTTTGGTCATCACATTTACTTTTCTGTAAAGATTCCCGTTTTCCTATTCATTGAAAATAATCTATTTAGAACTCGAGTCGTAAATGAGTTTTCGTTAAGGTTCTAATTTGGCCCTCCCTGTCCTTTTGAAAAAAGGCGAAATTGAATGTTAAGTAGAAACACTTACTTGGTGCTTTTTTATCAAATGTTTCGCGTGAGGAAATGAAAAAATTCCCCTATTTTTTATTGATAATTATTAAGGTTTTTTGGGGGGGATAAGAGAAATTTGGGGTTGAATTCAAGCCGTTGAGAAAGGAACGCTATTCGTCATTTAATAGGGTTTGAATAAAATTCATAACGATTTCTAATTTATTGTGACTGATTAATGGCAATAACGAATTTTTTGGTAAGAATATTTAAGTAGGCTTACGTTTCGAGTCGGTGAAATATTCAAACAATTGAATGATTTTGAAAGGGCCAATTTGATGAAAAAGGTACCTTAATAATGAGCACAAAAAGGGAAATAACTTGTAAAATCTAAACTAATAGTGTTATTTTCATGAAAGGAATGAGCAGTCATGCTCATTTGCTTTTTGTTTTCAAAAACCATGGAGAAAAAGGCAAGTTCCCGCATTTTTTCATTCTATAATTTTTGCTTTTCAAGGGCATTTTTTTTCGCTTGTCAATTAGTCCCATTTCCATACTGGATTCGCGACTTTATCCAAAGCGAGATAATTTTCTTCTCTTCACACTCAACATTCACCAATAAAATCACCCCAAGAGGTGATTCCCATATTTTTTTTAGCTATCAACCCATTTCCCAATAAGCGTATGAAAAAGATTTATCTTTTTGTCATTTTGTGTTCAGGATTAAAATTTGGTTTTTCCCAAGCTCCCGATTCCCAGGGAAAACTAAATCAGACACAGAATGTTGGAGGCAAAAAAACAGTTGAGGTTCAAGCCCAAACCTCAAAAGCCCAAAGCCAAACAACCCAACAAAATCCCTTTGGTTTAGAAGAGGGTAGCCCTCAATATGAAAATCAAAAAAAGGCTTGGATTGAGAATAACCACCGGGCGTATGAAAATCTAAATAATTCCGGATATCAGCACCCTTCTCAATCCTCAAATGCAGAGGGACAAAGTACAACTGCGCTTGAGCAAGCACATATCAAAGAGAAAAACGAGTGGATAAAAAACAATGCTGAGGCATATCGAAGTTCAGGGGGCAATCCTGATGCGGTTTTGAATCCCTCCGACCCTAATACTGCTTTTCTCGAAAAAACGGCGGAACCCAACCTATCTGCTTTCGAAGCTATCGAAACCTTTCAATTGATAAAGGCTGAAGCGGTTCCCACACCTGAAAGCAAAGCAACACCAAAGGAATTGGAGGCAGAAACACAGAATATTCAAAAAGATTTTCCGGCTCAGTCAATAAAATTTCAGGTAGGAAAGGGTGGGGCCATTCGCTTATTTGGAAATGGAAAAATGGATTTGAGAGGTATCGAAACGCGTGAAGGGAAAAAAGTAAATTGGTATTTTGAGAATAAAGAATGCGAAACTTGTTCGAAAACTTTATCCCTCATTCTTATGGAAGAATCTGCCGGTAAAAAAATCTATGTCATGCAAAGCGAAGATGGAAGTACAACCTTTGCCTATCGCCTGACTTTTACTACAATCACCCACAAATAATCCATAGCCATGAAAACGAAATTTACTTTAACCCTTTCGCTACTCAGCCTTGGATTGTTTTTCTCAAATCAAATTCAGGCTCAATTTGCTCATGCAAATTTTTCTACCCAAACGTCCTTTGTAAGAAGTTGGGAAAATGCAATAACAGGCGCTTGTTGGGAAAGTGGTACTGAGGAATATTCAGCATTCGTATATGCCTGGGACAACTTGAATACCGCTCAAGTAAATACAGGTTGCCAGCAATGCAATATTAATGGAGATTGTATTTATGCAACAAACATTGGCTTGTTAAACAGAACTAGTGCCTCTAACTTGATATTCTCTAGGCTAAATGCTTGGGAAAATGATGATGAAGATTGTCGGTCAAGGTGCACTTATGATGGTTCAAGCGGAACATGCGGGTGTGGGTTTTTATGTTTTAATGTTTATACTGGCGATGACTGTAACCGCGACCAAACCATTTCCTATGATTTCAGGGAGCGATCTTCTCCTAGTAATGGTAGTTACGCTAATAGTTCAACCTATGGTAGTACAAATGACCACACCTGGGCACTCAGCACAACCTGGAAGTATTCGGGAACTACTAATTTAATTACGCCTACCTGTGCTGCGGTTTCTTACGTTTATGGTGCAGGTTCACTGCCTTCCTGGACAGTATACTTAATCGCCGGGCAGACCTATAATTTTAAAAATTGCGGAAGCCCCGGAAATGAAGACACCTATCTGCGATTGTATGACCCAAACGGCTACACCTTTTTGGGTTCAGGTGACGATGGCTGCAGTGGAGTGGGAAATTCTACGATGAACTTTACAGCATCAACAACAGGGTTTTATTACCTTGAAATGTCGCATTACCCCCGAACCTATGTTACAACCGCTGGTACATTAATCGTTCAAAACATAACAACGTATTCAAATGACCTTTGCACGGGTGCAACCCTTATTGGAATGGGTTCCACAGCAGGTTCCACTCGTTGTGCCGGAGGTGAAACATTGGGAACGTGCGGAACTCCAGATGGCTCCGGAGGTGGTGTATGGTACCGAATCGTCGGAACTGGAAATAAAATCACAGCAGCAACTTGCGGCCTTGCCAATTTTGACACCAAAATTCGCGTCTATACCGGAAGCTGTTCATCCTTGACCTGCGTGGGAGGCAATGATGATGGATGCGGAACGCAATCTACATTTACATGGTGCACGCTAAGTGGAACAGATTATTTTATTCTAGTTCATGGTTTCTCTTCAAATGAAGGTGAATTCACTTTATCAACCTCACAGGCCGGTGTTGCACCTACAATTTCTTGTCCGGCAAATATTACGGCCACAACAAATTTAAACCTTTGTACTGCCATCGTAAATTATTCTACACCCACTTACACTGAAGATTGCCCGGGTGAGACATTTACGCGTACAGCAGGCCCTGCATCTGGCTCAGCTTTTTCTAATGGCAACACAACTGTAACCCATAGAATTACAGATGCTGCTGGCGCATCGGCTCAATGTTCATTTAACGTTTTGGTAAATGACAACCAAATCCCTACTATTTCTTGTCCACCAAATATCACAACCTCTAATTGCATTGGAACCTATTCTATACCTACTGCAACCGACAATTGTCCGGGGGTAACTGTTACTCGCACTGCAGGTCTTGCAAGTGCAAGCCAATTTCCATTGGGCGTAAATACGGTAACCCATAGAGCAAATGATGTTGCGGGCAATACCCTTGCTTGCTCATTTACGGTTACGGCAACGGCCCCCGGTAACCCATCCGTTTTCGGAACAAATGCATGGAATGCGTATGCATACCAAGGAAGAGATTTGAATTTAGGTGCAACCGTTCCCTATTATGGTTTTTATACCGAAAACAACTTAAGCTGGATATCAACCTCGCGTTGGTGCGCCACTTGCAGTCCTGCAAATGCAAATGCTACTTCTGGCCTATCCTATCAGGGTTGTGATCCCGGCGCCGACAACCATACGGTGGTCTATAAACGGCAAGGATTTCCTTGTGGTAATTATTTTTTATCTATTCCAAATCATGATGATGAAATCAGGGTGTATTTAAATGGAACTCAGATTTTAGAACATATAGGGAATGGAGATGCACATAATAATTTTACGCAGGTGTGTTTGAATGCATCCTCGACGATAGAAGTTAGGTGGGCAGAAGGTCCAGGCAATTCAATTGGCGCCCTAACCTTAACCTTAAATGACGGACCACCAGTCGTTACTTCTCCGTCTAGTATTACGCTTAATAATGATGGAGGATTGTGTACCAAAGTTTACAATTATGCGACCGTAACTGCAACTGACCCATGTGGAATTGCCTCTATCGTTCGAACAACAGGGCCCGCAAGTGGTGCAGCTTTTAGCGTTGGAAACACAACCGTTACGCATGTAGCTACTGATAATTGCGGACAAACTACAGCCGGCTCTTTCGTCGTGACAGTAGTGGACAATGAACCTCCAACCATTTCTTGTCCAGCAAATATTACGCTTAATAATGCGCCTTTAACTTGCGCCATTCAGCACCCGTATGTAACCCCCGTAGGCTTGGATAATTGCCCAGGTGCCATTACCGCTCGAACAGCGGGATTGGCAAGTGGCTCTACTTTCATAAAAGGAAATCACACGATTACTCATGTGGTAACCGCTGCAAATAGTCAAACGGCTTCTTGTAGTTTTACCATCACGGTTTTGGATGTGGAAGCACCCACTATTTCATGTCCGCCAAACATTATAATTAACGCAGATCCTGGTCTTTGTTCTAATACATATTTCTTTATGTATCCCTATGGCTTTGATAATTGTTGGGGTGCAGTTAATACGCAAACCGCTGGGCTTCCCCCAAATTCCGTATTCAATGTAGGTACTACAAATAATGAATTTAGGGTAACAGATATGGATGGAAGAACCGCAACCTGCGGATTTTCTGTAACCGTAGCAGATATTCAACCTCCTGTTGCAGTGAGCCAAAATATTACCGTAAGTCTGAATGCAGTTGGACAGGTTTCTGTAACCGGTGCACAGGTGAATGGCGGCTCCTCAGACAATTGTGGATTTGGCTCTTTTTCTATTGTACCCTCAAACTTTAATGCGTCTAACATCGGGGCAAACAATGTAGTGTTTACTGCAACTGACCAAAGCGGAAATACAGCCACAACAACAGCCACCATCACAGTTGCAGACACCTCTGCACCAGTTGCATTATGTCAAAATATTACCTTGCAATTGAATCCGGCAGGAAATGTTACCATGCTTCCACCCGGTGTGAATAATGGCAGTTTTGATAACTCAGGCACAGTTTCTATTTCCATTTCACAAACCAATTTTAATTGCTCAAATGTTGGAAATACAACGGTGATTTTAACGGCTACAGATCCATCCGGAAATTCAGCCACCTGTTCTGCTATTGTTACCATACAAGACATTACCTCTCCGGCAGCCATTTGTCAAAACGTAACCGTACAATTGAACGCCTCCGGAACAGGAACCATTGTTGGCGCGCCAATTCCGGCCACGATTTTCTCCGAAAATTTTACGGGTGAACCGATTGGAGGTAATTTATCTACCATGACAAATTGGACGGTTCTCTCAGGAAATGTAGATATTAATAATTTTATACCATCCGTTTCCACACGTTCCATTGATATGGAGGGTTGTGCAAATGGCACTATTGAATCCAACACTACATTAACACTTGCACCCGGAACCTATACATTAGATTTCATCCATGTTCGAAATGCATTTGCTGGAAATTCTCTTGACTTTAGCATTGGTTCCTTTTTTATTGGAAATTA
>JAYSVQ010000500.1:0-3313 GCA_043718485.1 Bacteroidota bacterium | reverse complement strand
GCCAATTGGAATGGGAGGGGCTGATACAATCCCATCAATTAATTGCGCCCGCTTTTTTAGAGGATGATGAAATCTGCCTTACCCATTCATCTGCCTATTGGGAAAAAGTAAAATCAAATACCTTAAGTGATAAAGAAATAAGAAGAATTGGTTTTCCCCGCACTCCAGAATCCCATATGCGCAGCCTCGCTTCTGCAAGTGGAACCGCACGTGCTGCTGAGTGGGCCCTTGAAGATGGCTGTGGCATGAACCTTGCTGGTGGCACTCATCACGCGTACTTTGACAAGGGAGAGGGATTTTGTGTGCTAAACGACGTTGCCATCGCAGCCAATCTTTTGCTTCACAAAAAACAGGTAAAAAAGGTTTTGATTATAGACCTCGATGTGCACCAAGGAAATGGAACAGCAGCCCTTTTCAAAGATAATGATGCTGTTTTTACATTTTCTATGCACTGCAAGCAGAATTACCCTGAAACTAAAGACAATTCCGATTTTGACCTCGAAATCGAGGCAGGAACGGGTGATGTTACTTACTTTTCTTTGCTTGAAGAGGTTCTTCCCAACCTATTTGACCAAGTGAAGCCCGATATCGCCTTTTTTCTAGCTGGTGTGGATGTTTTGGCGGGTGACAAACTTGGGAAATTGGCTTTGAGTCCCTTCGGTTGTTACCAAAGGGACAAAAAGGTAATTTTGGAGGCTAAAGAAAGGAAAATCCCGCTCGTGGTGGTGATGGCAGGTGGGTATCACCCCAATTTGTCAATTTTGGTGAGGGCACATGCAACAAGTTTCCAGACTGCAATTGAAATCTATGACAAAAAATTGTTTTTTATTTAATATAAAGTCTCCATTCAGAAAAAGTGGAATTATGTTCGCGCTGCTTTTTGTTGGCTTGAATGGTGCTTATGGCCAAACTCCCTTTGAAGGCTCGATCAATTATAATATCTCTTTGACCGGGGATGATGCAGAGTTTCTGCTTCAAAACAATCCCGCTAAAAAAATGACCTTTCACTTGAAAGATGATAATTTCATCGTGCACTTGTATGAAGCAAGAATTCCACGGACTTTTTTATTCATTGGCGATTCTAATCACACCTATGTTGTTGATGCGGCTGAAAGTGTCTATTATTTGCGTGATTACTATCGCGACACCACCGGTTTTATTCCTAAAGCAAAGTTGATAAAAGAGACTGCAGAAGTAAGAGGTATCGCTTGCAAGGTCTATCAGGCAAAATTTCCCGATATGATTGTTGAATACTATGTCACCCCGCTTTATGTTGCCGATACTAGTCTGTATGCGGTATTAAATGAAGCCAAAGCAGATTTCCTTATCCCCGGCCTTGGCGGAATGATTCCCATGAAAAAAATCATTCGTGAAAAAGGAATTACTACCACCCTTGAAATGACATCCATTGTTCCTGCAGAATTAGGCATTGAAAATTTTAGAATTCCCCGCAGCTTTGTGCGAAAGAAAAGAGACCATCGCCAATAATTCGCCTTCCATTCCCTTACCTTTTTTATCCTTTTATTTCTACCCATCCTCTCCTCATGAAACCACCCTCTTCAGAACCGAAAAATGAAGAGCACCTCTTTGGAAAACAAGGTGAAGACCTTGCCGCTGCGTTTTTAGTTGCAAAAGGGTACACCATTTTTGACCGCAATTACCGTTACTTCAAAGGGGAAATCGACATCATTGCGTTTCAAAATAATGTCTTGCATTTTGTGGAAGTTAAGACAAGAAAGAATGCCGACTTCAATATTCCCGAGATTGTAATCGGCAAAAAACAACAAGCAGCACTCGCTAAAACGGGCAGTTTTTATATTTGGGAACGCAAACTCAACCAAATGCCAGCCGTTTTTGATGTATTGTGTGTAAACCTTGGCGATGTTGAAAATCCGGTTTTCTTGCATTATGAGGATGCATTAAAGCCAAATAACCCCTACTTTTGAGCCCAATTCAAAAAGATGACAAACGATCAATTTAAAGATGTAAGCTTAAGGGTAACTGAGCTGAGGAGGTACCTTTGACGTCGACAATAAACTTGAACTTATTGCCGAAAAAGAGGCGATAACACAGGAAGCGCATTTCTGGGACGATCCTAAAGCAGCAGAAGTTCTGCTTAAAGAAATCAAAAGCTTAAAATTCTGGACCCTCGCATTCGCCCAAACCGAAAAGGTTTTTCAGGACATGGAAGTGCTCTGGGAATTTTACAATGAGAATAGCGTAAGCGAAGAGGAAATGGAAGCAAGCTACGCTGCCACCCTGAAAAGTATTGAGGAACTGGAATTCAAAAACATGCTTTCGAGTGAGGAAGATGAATTGAATGCCGTTATCACCATAAACTCAGGCGCGGGCGGAACCGAAAGCCAAGACTGGGCCGAAATGCTGATGCGAATGTACCTGATGTGGGCCGAGCGAAATCATTTCAAGGTGAGTATGATTGACGAGCAGCCGGGCGAAGTGGCAGGAATAAAAAGTGCCTCAATGGAAATAGAGGGTCAATTTGCTTATGGATATTTGAAGGGAGAAAATGGTGTGCATCGCTTGGTGCGCATTTCTCCATTCGACTCAAATGCAAGGCGACATACCTCTTTTGCATCGGTTTTTGTTTTTCCCATGATTGATGACAGCATCAATATTGAAGTAAACATGGCCGATATTGAATGGGATACTTTCAGGGCCGGAGGCAAAGGCGGTCAAAATGTAAACAAGGTAGAAACTGCTGTGCGCCTGACGCATATTCCATCTGGAATTATCGTGGAATGCCAACAGCAAAGAAGTCAGCTCCAAAACAAGGACATGGCCGTTAAACTTTTGAAAAGCCGATTATACCAAGCTGCCCTTGAACGAAAAATGGAGGAAAGAGCAAAAGTTGAAGCAGGGAAAAAGAAGATAGAATGGGGCTCTCAAATTCGGAATTATGTTTTTCATCCTTATAAATTGGTCAAAGATTTACGGACCGGAGTGGAAACCAGCAACGTTCAAGCGGTAATGGATGGGGATTTAGACGAATTCGTAAAAGCCTACCTCATGGAGTTTAGTACCCACTAAAGCCCTCATTTTCAGGGGTAAAATTCATCCCCTTGTTAACTTTACTTAGATTTTATGTACATTCGGCTCAACGTATTTAAAATGAACACAAACCGCCTTTTATTATTTGCTCTTGTCGCTACCTTAGTTGCTGCCTCATGTAAAAAGGAACCTGAGCCCCCTGCCCCTGTTTATGGTTGTATGGAGGTAAATTCTTTGAATTATAATCCCTTGGCCACTGTTTCAGATGGTACCTGCCAATACGCTGAAAAATTCTTGCCGCTAA
>JAYSVQ010000499.1:0-3317 GCA_043718485.1 Bacteroidota bacterium | reverse complement strand
ATTTGTAGTCTTTTTTCTGGGTGCCAAGTAAACCATAGGCTGTTTGGTGGTAGAATGCAGCCAGTTTTGATTTATCTGCGCGGGGATTGAGCCAGGTTAAGTATTGGTCAAAAAATTCTACATGACCCAACTTCATGAGTTCATGAAAACCTGCAAACAAGGTATCTTGGTTGCCATCAATTTGATACAAACTGGTAATGAGTCCGGCTTTACAGGTAATCGCATCTGTGTATTGAGGATAAATTTGGAGCGCTCTATTTACATACGGCTTCGCCTCATTCAAATATTTCGCTTTTTTCTCATTGTCTTTTTCAGCGAGGGCTTTTGTATAAAGTGCGTATGCAAAATAACTGTTGGCTCTTGCGCTATTCTGTGAAACCTTTACGGCAGCAAAATCTAACACCTCTTGATTTTTCCAATCGGGAATTCGGGCCAGCGATTTAAAAGTAAAACCGCCAACAAACAAAACAAGCAAGGCCAATCCGGCATAATTACCCAATTTCGGAAACCGAGAAGGCAACCATTCAATGAAAATCCAACCTAATAAAACACAAAAACCTATAGACGGCAGGTACATGAATCGCTCATTCATAAAGGTACCCACCGAAAAAATAAAATTTGAGGTGATGCTCATGGTCACAATAAAAAATACAATGCTCCAGGCATACACAGTCTTTTTCTTAAATCCCTGATAGGCTAAATAAATGAGCCCTGCATAAAGAGCCAAAGAAAGGAGAGCTCGCCAATCGCTCCAACTAATAACAGGAATATGATAGGGATAATAATCGTGGGTGAGGGGATGCGGAAAAAAAAGCAGTTTAATATAAAGCCCCAATGTATAGGTTATGGTAGCTAACTTATCCGGAAAAGACACGCCATAATAGGGGTTATTCAAAATTTGTTTTATTTCCACTCCACTCGAAATAAAAAAACCGAGGGCATCTGCGCGCATAAACAAAAAGGCCAAGGTTCCAATAAAAAGCGGAATGCTAAGCGTAACCACTTCTTTTTTATCTGCGCCTGAAAAAAACCAAAGCGTAAAAGGTATGAGCGGCATCATCATGACTGCATTTTCTTTTGCCAATGCCCCCAGCCAAATAAAAATTCCCGAAAAGATGAGCCATAAAATATTTTTGTGCTGCAACCATTTCCACGCAAAACCCAAACTCATCAGGGAAAAAAGCGCAGCTAAAATTTCATCTCGGCCCTTTACATTGGCGACAACCTCAGAATGCAAGGGATGCGCAACAAACAACAGTGCCGCCCAAAAAGGAATTCCAACATACCATTTCCGCTTATTATCACCCAAAAAAAGTAAGGACAACACATAAAACAAAATCAATCCGCTAACACTATACAAAAGGATATTAATAAGATGACTGCGTTTTGAATTTAATTTCCAATTTTCAAACTCCATTGCAAATGTGGCAATAGACAAGGGCCTGTATCTTGCCCCGGCCACCAAATCTTTTTGCTCGCCGAGATAACCGGTAAAACTTTCTGTAGAAAAAATCTTTTTGATGCCTCCATACCCTTGTTGCACAAACTTATTTTCGGTAAGTACGATTTTATCATCCAACACATACTCATATGAACGGGTCTGGAAATAGAGTAACAAGGAAAGGACAATAAGAATTGCAGCCGGAATCGCGTTGCGCATCCAAAAGGAAAAGAAGCCTACGTCCATAGACCGTTCCGGCATTTTAATTTGATTTCGGTCAGATTTGCGGTTTTGCGCCATAAGATTTTAAGTGAGCGGCCAAAAATACAGCGCCTTTTCTGTCGAGAAAAGAAAGTATAGCTGAATTTTGTAGTATTTTGAATATAATTGGGCAATCAAAGCCCTTTCATCGAAAATGGAAAAACGAGTAACCGGAATCGGCGGCATTTTTTTCAAATCCGCTTCCCCAAAAAATTTAAGAGAATGGTATGCCCGCCACCTTGGTATTCCCGTTGAAGATTGGGGCGGATGGGTTTTTAAATGGGGAACCCAGAATAGTACGGAACCGGAAGGTTCAACCATTTGGAATCCTTTTAAAAGCGATTCCGATTACTTCAACCCTTCTGAAAAAGAATTTATGATTAATTATCGGGTTGAAAATTTAGATGCCTTAATTCAAATTTTAAAAGAGGAAGGCGTAACCGTCGTAGGCGGCCCAATTGAAGAAGGATTCGGAAAATTTGCCTGGATTCTCGATCCTGAGGGAAATAAAATTGAGTTGTGGGAGCCTCCGAAAACAATACCCTGATTAATCCACCGGAAAAATCATTTTTGAAGGGTAGTTTTCGCCTGTCATTAATTTAATAATGGTTTCTTGCGGACTCAATTTCTCAAAATGGTCTTTGTCTTGAAGGCTCATGCCCACCGCAATTTTATGTCCCTTTTTGAAAACCCATGAAGTGGGCAACAAATCAAATTTTACGACATAATTTGAATCCGCAACCAAAGGTTTTGCACTCATGCTGTCAAATGTTCTGTAGGGAACGACATCCTTATGA
Organism: Bacteroidota bacterium; assembly: GCA_043718485.1. GTDB lineage: Bacteria > Bacteroidota > Bacteroidia > J057 > JADKCL01 > JAYSVQ01. Next base: position 818 of record JAYSVQ010000499.1, on the reverse strand, counting down.
ATGGGTTCCTTTTTGGAAAGCGGCCAATGCTGTAATGCCAAAAGCCCTTCAGTAATATAGGTTCGTTTTCCGTTTTCATCCACATCTTGAAGGTAAACGTGCAAGGCTGCATCTCCAACATTCGATTTCAAAATCAATTCTAAAATGGGGTGTCCGCTTACGATAAAATCACGTTTCAAAGGTGGACTTTCCCATTGATTGAGAAGGCGGGAGCGTTCATCCCAATCCGGATAAGCATCTGCTCGTTTCAATTGACCCAACAAGGACCGCCAACGGCTATGCGGGCCTGTACCAAAGGAATCCACGTTTTCAATTGTGTGCATTCCGGACTCTAAATCAAACATAAAATTCATGCGGCCATCGTTCTGAAAAAATAATTCTGCTTCCCGCATTTTGGGTGGCCACACCGAATCTGCCTTCCACTTTTCTTCTCCCATTGTGAAATAATGTACGGGGGCTTCTACCTTGATTCCTGTTTCCTTTCCTTTCAAATATTCATCAAAAAACTTGAGAATTTCACCTGTGTGATCAAAGGTGTTAACTGCCGGTGCGGCAGGACTAATATGAAAATCACCACCATGTTCCCAGGGGCCAATCAACAATCGTATATCACAATCCTCCCGCAAATTCAAATATCGTTTAATCGCTGCATGTTGGTAGGCGCCATCAAACCAACCCGACCAACAATACAAAGCGACCTTGTTTTTCCGAAATGAATCTGCCGTTTTCCATGGGCTGAAATCGTCGGGTCCAATTCCGAGGGCAACATTTTTATCATCGCGAAATTGAATTTCTTTTATCGTCTGATCTACGCCAAT
>JAYSVQ010000498.1:0-3321 GCA_043718485.1 Bacteroidota bacterium | reverse complement strand
ATTCATTTTTTGACAAACTCATGCTCGATATTCGGCAAAGGCATGGAAATAAAATGGTGAGCGCAGATAATGCATACCGCGATTGCCTTCAGCATATTTCGCAGCCTTCTTTTTACGGTTTTTTGCTTGACCAAAATCCCCGAAGGGAGGAAAGCAATTTTTTTATCCCTTTTCTGGGAAGGCCGGCACCTTTTACTCTTGGCACAGCAAAAATTGTATTGAAAACCTCTTGTCGTTTCTTTTATGCAGAAATGACCCGATTGAAAAGAGGTTTCTATGAAATTAACTTGCAAAAAATAGAAACAGAAAATAAAAGTGCAGAAGAATTGACAGCCTTACATGCCGCAAAATTAGAGGAGAGTATTCAAAAAAATCCTAGCCTCTGGTTATGGACCCACCGAAGGTGGAAACATGCTATGGGCCCCAAAGACATTCTCCTGAACAAAACTTTGCCCTATTCGTAAACCCGTCTACTTTTCAATTACCTTTGTGAGAAGAGGTTTTGAGAAAATTCCGAGTATTCAATCGCAAATAGTATGATGAATTTTTTAGATATGTTTGGCAAGCTTAAAGGCATGCAAGACGCAATGAAAAAAACAAAAGAACAACTCGACCAACTTTCCATTGAAGGAAGTGCCGGCGGAGGAATGGTTAAGGTGATTGTAAACGGGAATCGCAAGTTGTTGAAAATTGAAATCGACCCGGCTATCATTAATAAAGAAGACCCTGAAATGATGGCTGACCTTATTGCAGCTGCAGTAAATCAGGCAATGGATAAAGCCGATGCCGTTTCAAAAGAAGAAATCGGAAAGGTAACCAAGGAATTTATGCCCAACATTCCGGGCTTTGACCCATCCAAACTTGGATTTTAATAAAGAATGGAAAATCCGGAGGTAAGCATCCTGATTTTAAATTGGAATGGCGAGAAATTTCTTAAACAATTTTTGCCCTCCGTTCTTTCCACACAATACCCCAATTTTAAAATTTTTGTCGCAGACAATGGTTCAAGCGACGGCAGTCTTGCAGTCCTGAAAAATGATTTTCCTTTGGTTAACGTCATAGAACTTGGCGAAAATCATGGCTTTGCCAAAGGCAATAATTTAGGACTTGATCACATTGATTCGCCTTATTTTGTTTTACTCAATAGCGATGTTGAGGTTCACCCAAACTGGTTAGGCCCTTTGGTGGAACAAATGGAAAAAAATGGGAATGCTGCCGCCGCACAACCTAAGTTGCTCCAATATTCCAATAAAGATTTTTTTGAATATGCCGGCGCCGCAGGCGGCTTTATGGATGCGCTTGGCTATCCCTTTTGCCGAGGAAGAATATTTGATGTCGCAGAAAAAGATATTTCCCAATACGAAAAATCAGATGAAATTTTTTGGTCATCAGGCGCATGCATGATTGTGCGAAAAAGTGTAACCAACGCAATCGGTTTGTTTGAGGAACGATTATTTGCCCATCACGAAGAAATCGATTTTTGCTGGAACGCAAAAAATCATGGATATGCCATCTTGTACTGCCCTCAATCCAAAGTTTGGCATGTAGGTGGCGGCACTTTGTCAAAAGAAAATCCGCGTAAAACATTTCTAAACGTTAGAAATAGTTTGATTTCTATGTTACTCAATTTTCCATCCACACAATTGTTCTGGAAGATTCCGGCAAGACTTACTCTCGATGGCATTTGGGGAATCAAAGATGCTATGAATGGAAAATTTAAAACAATTCCCATTATTCTAAAGGCCCATTGGGCCTTTTACAAATCCATTCCCTATTGGTTAACGCGCAGAAAAATACGCAGGCTAACCGTAACACGAACCACAAAAACAAGTGGCTATTATTCCGGTTCAATTGTTTGGCAGCACTTTATAAAAAAGAAAAAAACCTTTGGTGAAATATTCGGCTCAGGAATCGCTTCTCTTTAGGGCATCTAAGTCTTCTTTCGCTTGCTTTTTCGTCGCCCGATTGTATTGGCGCAAAACATAAAACACCATTCCTCCTAAAGCTGTAAAAATCAACAGCGCATAGAGGTTATATTTTACATTTCTTTTTACAGCGCTTGCATCTACTCCCGGTAAAATAATCTCTTTAGACACCACGAGTTTTCGTGATGATTCCCTATCCATATCCATTTGCTTCTCAGCGAAATTAGCAAATGATGATATTTCCTGCGGCCAATTTTCGATATTCCCTTCAGGAAACTTCATCGCAGTTTGAGCCTCTGCTCGCTTTCGTTCCGCTCTAAAAGCTTCTTTAAAACGGTACTCTCTTATTTTGTCATAATAGGCTGGGCCCAAAATTTTATCTTCGAGGGAGAAAACAGATTTTCTCTGCCAGGTTTTTTTAGCATCGGCTAATGAAGAATTTTCCGCAGCCTTTTCATACGCGAAAGCAGCCAAATATTTCAATTCATTTTTTTGCCCCTTCATCAACAACAAGTCTCCTGCCATTTCCAAAAAAGCAGGGTGGGGATTAAGGGCGTACAAAAAAAGAACTTCGGTTATCACCTGTTGAATTGAAGCGGCGGGCAAATTCGTTTCGGCAAAAAGCCCAAAGGCTTTGTTGAAGTGCGAAAAAAAAGGAACCTCAGGCTGTTGAGATGGCAAGTGCTTATCTATCCAACTTAAAATTTCTCTTCTAATGTCATTTTGGGGAAAAGCAGAATCGGGCTGCATCTCCTGCGTAATCGATTTATTTGCAAGACTTGCCGTAACGGCAGATTTCCAAACCGAGGCATCCTTTTCATTGAGTTCAATTTTTACTCCGGCTAAAATATCCAACACAGAAGCAACCTGTGCTTTGCTTTGGAAATAACCTGAAAAAAACAGGAAACTGAAAAGAAAAAAAATTCTCATTCTCATGATGGGCAAAGGTCGCCTTTTTAATGAACTTCTAAAATGATAAAACAGCATTGTTCCTCTTTTATTTTTGGTGCAAATAATCTCTGAAACCCTGATGGAGATTTGCAATGACCAAATAATTGAAAATAAAAAACTTCGCCTTCTTCGGCGAAAAATACAGCAATACCGTGCTTATCCACCTAAAAAAACCAATCGTAAGAAATTCAAAAAATTGATCCTTAAATTTTAAGGAAATACATTTTTTCAAATAATACACCTCAAACAATGCGGGGTGTTTTTGGGTGAGGTAAGGCAATCCATTTCTGCCATACACATAGAGTTGCTCCATCGCTTCGGGCCACCTTTTTTCTTGAGTCGTTTTTACCTTTGCAGCCGCATTAAAAATAAAATCTGGTTGAACATGAAGGAGCAATCGATATCCAAATTCCATATCCTCCCCACCGTACTCTTTAATGTTTTC
>JAYSVQ010000497.1:0-3331 GCA_043718485.1 Bacteroidota bacterium | reverse complement strand
AAAAAATACCGCTTTGCGGCATCAATACCAATCCCTAATTTTTTTTATGTTAAATCAAGAAATCGTTTTGGACAGGTGTGTCCTTTTTTAAAACATAAATCAACTGAAAAGGCCAAAGAGGCTAAAGTTCAACTATTAGAAATTCGGCTTGGCCGTTTGTCTTGTCTTTTGTTACCTGTTGTCAATTTATTCCAATGACCTTAGTCAAAAAGCCCCTTTCTTGGATTTCGAATCAATGAAAGAGGAACTCTTACAATTTATTTGGGCAACCCTTGCCTTTGATTTTCTTCGGTTGAAAAGTAAGGATGAAAAACCATTGGCATTGATATCCAATGGAAAATTGAATTTAATGGCAGGGCCCGATTTTAAGAATGCGAAAATGAGAATGGATGGAATGGAGTGGGTGGGTGACATTGAAATACACATTCATTCAGAAGATTGGTACCGCCATAATCATCACCTCGACCCGGCCTATAATCGCGTTATTTTGCACGTGGTGTTGGAATTCGGTAAACGAAAAATCTTTCGGCAAGATGGAACTGAGATTCCTGAAATTTCTTTAGCAAAAAGAATTCAGCAGGATGTAGAGCAGAAATTCCACCAATTGTTATTGTCTCAAGAAAGAATTCCTTGTTCTACCTCGATGATTCATATTCCGAAACCGATTATAACCGGATGGCTCGATCGATTGGGAATCGAGCGTTTCGAGCAAAAAATTTCTGCCAAACGCCTCCGATTAGAAGAAATAAAAGGGGATTGGGCCCAGCTGATTTGGGAAGAAATCGCAGCAGGATTTGGTGGGCCACAAAATGGGGAGGCATTTCGAAATCTAGCGAGGGTGTTACCCTTTCATGTATTGATGAAATACAAAAGTAAACCTGAGAAAATGTTAGCGCTCATTCTGGGCTCCTTTGGCTTTTTGGTTTTAGGGAAAAATATTTTTCAAGGTTCAGATTTTATGAAAAGGGATTGGGATTTTCTTGCTATCAAGCACGACCTTTCGGTTCAGTGGCAAATGTTGGAGACCGGAAAAATTAGACCGGCAGGCAATCCATTGGTAAAAGCAAAGCAATTGGCAATTTTTCTGGCAGAAAATAATAATCTGGTTCAGTTGGTGTCTAAAGTAGAATTGCCCATTTTTTTTAAGGGCGAAGTAAAGCCACAAGACTTTCCTATGCCCGGCAAAGAAAGTATGAATTCCTTAGTGATTAACGTGATTTTGCCCCTTCAGCTCTTGTATCAGCGATATTGGAAAAGGAGAAATGTAGAATCCAAGGTTCTTGAATTATTTGAGGGCCTAAAGACAGAAGACAATCGAATTGCCCGATTGTATCGAGATGCCGGGATTGTGCCTGAAAATGCGCTTCAAAGTCAGGGTGTAATTCACCTTCAACGTGAATATTGCGCAAAGCGAAAATGCTTGAATTGTGCCATCGGCCACCAAATCTTAAAGGCAACCAAATTAAATTTTGCAAAACAATTCATTTAATTGGAGGTTCATTACCCTCTCTTTGTTTTCATTGCGAAATGCTTAGTTAATTTGCGTTTTCTTTTAAATTAAAGTCCAAATGGAAAGTATTAATCCGATTCTCATAATTGGTACAGGGCCTGAGGGCCGCCTAGCCCTCGATATTTTTAATGCCTCAGATGTTTTGGTGTATTCCTTTTTATCTGACAAAAAAACAGAAGAAGGTCAACAAATTAATGATGTTGGCATTTTTGGTTCAATTGATAATCCTAATGCCAAGAAAGTTTTGCTCGAAGCCAACGTAGATGTATTTGTTGCTGAGGGTAATCCGGTTGACAGGAAGCGTTTGCAATTAGTCGTATCGGAATTGACAGGTAAACCGGGGGTGAATGCTTTTCACCCGCTGGGCTTTATTAGCCCTTATGCTAAAATTGGTTTTGGCAATTTAATGAGCGCAGGTTTTGCGCTTCATGCAAATGCTGAAATAGGGGATAGTAATTTTTTTCACAGCCATGTTTCCATTGAGCCTGATACCCAAATTGGGAATTACTGTACTTTTAACTCCGGAGTAAAAATTGGTTCGAACGTAGTGATTGGAGATGAAGTTTTTATTGGAACAGGTGCTATCATTCACCCGGGTGTGAAAATTGGCAATCATGCCATGATTGGTGCGGGCTCTGTGGTCTTAAAAAGTGTGGCAGCAGGCAAAACCGTTTTTGGCAACCCGGCAAAAGAAGCTTAATATTTTTCTATTCATTTAAAATCATAAAAATTGAAATATTTAATCACCGGCGGTACCGGATTTTTAGGAAGATATTTATTGGCTTCGTTAGCAAAAAATCCCAATAATGAAATTTGGATTTGCAGCCGTGGCAGTAAGTCTTCATTAAACCCCAATATTCATTACCTTAAATGGGATGGAACAAAAATTCCGTATTCGGGTGAAAGTTGGGACGTTATCATCAATTTGGCAGGTAATGGAATCGCGGATAAGAAATGGACTTCAGCGCATAAAGCTGAGATATTGAAAAGCAGGTTGGATGCCAGCAATGCCTGTGTCGAATTGATGCACACCATGGAAAGGAAACCTTCTGTGTTTATTGCTGGTTCGGCAGTAGGGTTTTACGGTGCTGACAGACCAAACGAAATTTTAGATGAATCCGGAAGCGCGGGATCCGATTTTCTGGCTTCGGTTTGTACCCAATGGGAAGCCGCGTCAGAAATAAAAGAAGTTCGTACGGTAAATATTCGAACAGGGGTAATTTTGGGAATAGGTGGAGGCGCATGGTCTCAAATTTACACCCCTTTCAAATTTTTTGTTGGTGGGGTAATTGGTTCCGGCCTTCAAGGATTTCCATGGATGCATGTAGATGATTGGGTGAAAGCCGTTGAATTTTGTATTGAGAATCCTAAAATGGAAGGCCCCGTTATTTTAACCGCTCCGTCGCACATCGACATGAAACATTTTGTTGAAGCTATTAGTAAGGGCAGCGGAAAACCCTCCTTGTTTTATATTCCCGAATTTGCTATTAAACTGGCAATGGGTGAATCTTCTGTTATGGTTTTAGGCGGATTAAAACTCCGTCCTAAAAAATTAATCGAGGCGGGTTTTGAATGGAAATTTCCTGAGCCCGTTTCTGCTGTTAAAGCGCTGACAAGTGTTTAAGTCGAGAGAATGTCAAGCATCCTTACCAAATTTGGATTCAATTGCAGGTGATGTTTAGTTGCCTTTGAAAAGGGGGTGAAACTAATATCGCGATGCGTTTTCCCTGCCATCACATTAAATTTTCCTTCCAGCAAACCCTCAACAGCAGCCATTCCGGTTTCACTGGCTAAGACGCGATCCATTGCAGTAGGGCTTCC
>JAYSVQ010000496.1:0-3340 GCA_043718485.1 Bacteroidota bacterium | reverse complement strand
CAGACCACTTTTGTTTGTTGAGAAAATATCTGCCTGCATCAACCAAGCATTTTTTTGGAAGCAAACCAATGAGCTCAGACCCGGTAACGCGCAATCCTCTTTCATGGGCAGAATCTACGCAAGCATCGAAGGCAATATGAAGAGGCGTTTCTTCAATATTTACCAAGTTCATTGAAACCTGTGCAATGTCATATTCTTCCACAAACCAACCTATGGCCTTTACATGTTTCAGTTTTCCGGGAATGCGAATGGGTTCGCCATCTTCGCCTAATATCGGTTTTCCAGTTGGGCTACCATCTTCGGTTTTCGTTCTGCCATTTTCTCGCACAACAAAAGCGACAGCGTTTGCCCTTCGGGTAGAGCGTGTATTTAAATTAACATTATAAGCGATGAGAAAATCACGTGCCCCGGTAACGGTTGCACCACTTTTTAGATTGAATTCAGCTTTGCCGAAATCTGGCGCCCAGTTCAGGTCTTTTATTTTTTCAGAGAAACCTTCATATTCCCCTGCACGAATGCTTGCAAGATTTACACGATCACTTTTTCGTGCAGCCTTTTCGTATAGATACATGGGTATGCCCAACTCGGTGGCGGCGCGTTGCGCAAGTTTCTCTGCACATGTAATTGCCTCTTCCCAACTCACATTGCTAATCGGAATAAAAGGACAAACATCGGTTGCTCCCATTCTGGGGTGCGCACCTTTGTGCTTGCGCATATCAATTAACTCGGCAGCCTTTTGCATTCCGCGAAATGCGGCTTCAACCGCAGCCTCAGGGTGGGCAACAAAAGTTACAACGGTGCGGTTTGTACTTGCACCCGGGTCAACATCAAGTAAGGAAACGCCTTCAATAGAAGAAATGGCATCAGTGATTTGCCGAATCACATTCAGGTCTTTGCCTTCACTAAAATTGGGAACGCATTCAATCAGCTTTTGCATTCTGCGAAATTAGGGCTTCGCCCCTGAAAAAACAGAACCTTATTCTGATTTAATCACCCGCCAACTCACGGTTTTCTGATTTGCCGTAAGGCTTAATAGGTAAATTCCAGCTGGAATCGGCCCCGGTTCAACCTTTTCAAAGTTGTGGTCGGTTCCCTTCAGCCCTAAATTTTTATTCCATATTTCTTTTCCCTGCACATCTTTAAGGGATAGAATACATTCTGCCTTTTCAAAAAGGTTATAGGTAACATAAAATCCTTCAAAAAATGGATTGGGGTAGGTGCCAACAATGATACCGGAAATAAAATCTGATGCTCTGGATACAGGGTTGGCAGGAAGGGTAGGTGGCATTACATAATGCGTACTTGCCGGCAAAGTTGCCGGGCCACTTGCTTGTCGAAGATGTCCCTCTCCATCCAAACTCATCCAACTCTCCCCCAAGGTTTCAGCATAGGTATTTTGCGTGCTGATTGAATTCACATAATAATAATCGCATTGTGCCCGCGCGTCATTTACATCCAAAACATAATAACCATGATCACTCGTATTGGCATATTGAATATGATTGTTTTGCGCTTGAATGAAAGAAAGGGGTAAGGGAAGAGAGGGCCCGGTTGAGGTAACGCTGGTTCCAACAAATTCAACGCCTGCTGCGCTGTCGCCTGTGTTTGAATTATATAAGGGCAGGGGCAAATCAGATGCCCATGCACTGTGAATATCGCCGGTTAATACAACCAGATTTTGTATGTTTCTCGATTGAAATAAATTGTAAATGCGATTTCGTTCTCCTTGATAGCCATCCCACTGGTCAGCGGTAAGTGGATTTCCTAAAATCATGAGCGGTGCCATCATCACTTGTTGGCCCAATATCTGCCATTTTGCGTTACTAGAATCGACCCCGTCTTTCAGCCAATTCAATTGTGCCTGCCCTAATAAATAACGAGTGGTATCGGTAATCAACGCGCTTGCAGGCCCTACCTGAGAGTCGCGGCCAATCAAACGGGTATCGAGCATATATAGGTCAAGTGTGGTTCCAAAAGTGAACTTTCTATAAATTCGTAAAGAATCGTTTGGGTCGGGAATGCGAACAGGTTGCCAATTTCGCCATGCATGCGTTCCTGCAAATTTTCTTAGCTCCCAATCCCCTTCGGTGAGCGGGTCGTGATTTTGTGAACCATGCATCCAAGAATCATTTGAGGTTTCATGATCGTCCCAAACTTGAATGAAAGGATAAACCTGATGCAATCGGCGCAAATCATTGTCTAATTTATAATGAGAATGGCGAAGGCGGTAATCCTCCAGATTCAGAATTTCGTAACTCGGTTCAACCGAAAAATCATTTGTGCCTCCACCACCTTCATAAATGTAATCCCCAAGATGCAGAACAGCATGTACATCATTGCGGTTGGCCAAGGCGCCATAAACATTAAAATACCCTTGCGGATAACTGGAGCATGAAACGATTCCTAAGCGAATGGAATCTGCCTGGTTTTGCGGGGCTGTACGGGTGCGACCGACCAGCGAGTGACGACCATTTTGTTCAAATCGATAGAAATACCAGGTGCCGGCTTGCAAACTATCTACATCAACATGCACGGTATAATCTTCATTTAAATCTGTGTTGGCAGTTCCTTGCCGCACAATTTGGGTCATGCCGGTATCGGTCGCTACTGCCCAATTCAGATTTTGAACCCCGGGATTTGCCGGCGTGATGCGTGTCCATAAAATAACCTTATCCGGCAAAGGATCTCCCGAAGCCACCCCATGATAAAAAGGTGCGTATTGGGGCAACAACTGTGACCGTACATTGGCAGCCGCAGGTGATTGGGAGAGGAGACTGACCAAAGAGAAGGTTAGAAAACTACTAAGACAGAATCGTTTCATGAGGTTAGGGTTGCCCAAAAATAACCGCTGAAACTAAAGAGAAGAATAGTATTTATCTACAATTCAAGTACTGGAATCGTTGCCCTTATTGAGAAGAAAAGGATAATTTTAATGGAAAGGCTTAATCCCGTTTAAATTGCAGTGTTCTTCTTGGGATTTGCTCTCCACGCTTAATGCGGGGTGCTCCGCCTCTTTCTGCGGGTTCCAGAAACAGCGTAAGGGTGATTTCATGTGAGCCTGAATTGTAATTCGATAAGTCAGACAAGGTGTAATCATAAGAGTACCCGATTCTCCAACTTGGCTTTTGAAAACCAACCATGCCAACCATTGCGTCTTTGAATCGATAAGAAACACCTGCGAAAAGAACTTTGCGAAAAAAAATGCGGGAGTTTACATCCATCTGAAAAGGAATGACAAAATCACCCGGGCGAAAGGAAATCTTGGCTAAAGATTCCATTGATTGTAACATAAGGGAAGGTTCAAGATCGAGTTGTTCGCTCAAGCGAATTTTATACCGGC
>JAYSVQ010000495.1:0-3341 GCA_043718485.1 Bacteroidota bacterium | reverse complement strand
GACCCCATTGGAGGGGGATTTTGCAGGTACTCAACTGACCGTTTTTGGAAGGTGCCCCACTTTGAAAAAATGCTTTACGATAACGCACAATTAATAAGCCTATATTCTGAGGCATGGCGTTATAATCCAAACCCACTTTACAAGTCAATTGTCGAAGGGTGTATTGCTTTTGTTCAAAATGAACTTAAAGACGAAGAAGGTGGATTTTTTTCCAGTCTGGATGCCGATAGCGAAGGTGAGGAAGGAAAGTTTTATACTTGGTCAAAAATTGAAATTCAAAATATTTTAGGTGACGACGCTAGTTGGTACTGCGAATTTTACAATGTAACCGAAAATGGGAATTGGGAGGGAAACAATATTCTTATTCAAACCGAGGAATCAGAAATTTTTGCAAAAAAAATCGGGATGAGTCCCGAAAATTTTGAAATTAGGCTCAAGGAACTGAATCAAATTCTTAGAGCAGAAAGAGAAAAAAGAATCCGGCCTGCATTAGACGATAAAATTCTATGCGCGTGGAATGCCCTTATGATTTCCGGATTATGTGAGGCCTATAAATCATTTGGGAACTCAGCATTTTTATCGCTGGCAGAAAGCGCAGTTCAATTCATTTTCAATAAAATGAAAAGGGGCGAAGGCATATTTCGCAGCTATAGAAATGGGAAAGCAAGCATTTCTGGTTTTCTGGATGATTATGCTTTACTCATAAGTGCTTTTTTAGACTTGTATGAAGTAAGCGGTAATTTGAAATGGTTAGGAGAAGCAAAAATTTTGCTTCTCTATTGCGAGAATAATTTCTCCTCAAACGACAACAGCCTCTTTTATTATACTTCAAAACAAGATGAAGCGCTTATTTTTCGCAAAATTGAGGTTCAAGACAACGTAATGCCTTCCTCAAATTCTGTAATGGCCTTAAACTATTTTAGAATGGGGAAACTGTTGAGCAGAGAAGATTGGCTCTCAAAAGCTAAAACAATGCTGCTTTTACTTACTGAAAGTTTTCTGCGTTTTCCGGGCGCATACTCAAATTGGGGGCTTTTATTCCAAAAATTTGCGTATCCCTTTTTTGAATGCGTAATAACAGGGCCTCATGCATCACAATTTTCCAACGACCTTTTCCGTTCAGCATATTATCCCAATCGGGTTCAACTTTGGGCTGAAAAATCAGAAATCGATTTACCTGATTTGTTCTTAGACAGATTTTCACCTTTGAAAACAAGTATTTTTATTTGCAAAGACAATGTGTGCAGGCTTCCTGTTCTCAAATTAGAAGAAGCGTATAACTCCTTTCTGATATGAAAAATTCAATTTTTCTGGTTTTTATTTTTCTTTCTTTTTCCGCGGCAGCCACTACGCCCGACAGTAGTTTTAGTGGCGGAAAAGTTGGAATTGGTTTACGTGGCGCATTCAATTTTTTTCCGGCTAAAAACGATTTTTGGGGATGGGGAAGCGGAGGTCACTTTAAATTAAGTGCAAGCAAAAAGGTAAATACAGAATGGTTTATAGACCACATTCAATCGATTGACAATCGAAGCGGTTCCCGAAAAGATTATCACATCGGCTGGGCCGTGCAATTTAGTCCCGGAAAAAGTGGGTTCGGCAGTTCTAAACCCATTCCGTATTTTATGGGGGGGCAATGTTTTGATTTGACGCGTGTAACGATTCAACCCATATTGTTAAAAGGGGGATCAAGCGACCCAATTGAATCCCCTTTGGTATTTTCAGCTGCTGCCCAATTGGGCGGAGGCTTATCTTGGTTTGTGCATCCCGGACTTGAATTGAATTTGCAGATTCAGTATATGTTGCATTTTGGAAAAGACGTTCATATTGATTACAGTCCGCTTGCAAGCGACGGACTTCCGGCCATTGATGTAGAAAAAGACCTTGTTGCAGACGCACATATTTTGACCACTTTTAGCTGTACGTATTACCTATTCAGATTATGGAAAAAATAGGGTTTGGCATTCTTTTCTTTTGTCTTTTTTTCGGCCTAAAAAGCCAGAAGCCAGAAGGGGTTCATAAACATATGGTTCGAACCATGGGTACTGTGGGAATGGGCTATGGGCAGGACGAGTGGCGGTATCTGATTATGGGTGAAAGCGGCTTTTTTCTTTCTGATAAGGTAGAAATGAATGGCGCCATTCATATAACTGCCGGCACATCAAACCCCAATCGGTTAAAAAATTATGCTGTGGGAAGCACCAGTAATTCAAATTACACGGGCGGGAAAATTTTTATGCACTCCCTTTTTACCGGACCCAAAATTCATTTTACGCCTAATAAGCCGCTGGATTTATATATCGGGTTTCAGCCCGGCCTTAGTCTTGTGATTTCTACCGAATACCAAGGGGCGGAAAGCTACACCTACATCCCCAAAGTTTACGGCCTTGCGCCAATCGTTTCGGAATGTGCAGGTGCAGCCTATTACGGTTCGTTTTTTCATCTATTTGCAGAATTAAGATGGATTCAGGGCCGTTTTAATTCCTCATATTATTCCATTCCCTTGGGCGAAATAAGAGGCAGTTTTGGGTTGGGTTTTAATATTAATTGAGCCTATCTTACAAAGAACAAAAACCTACTGAACTAAAAGAGAGAGGCACGAAGAAATAATTACCGATACATGCTTTTGAGAGCCGCCCTCCTTACTGAATTAAGGGCCTATTGCTTTGAATATAAACCTATTACCTACATATTCGAAGGCCAATAGGGAATAAATACATCGCTAAAAGGATTCGAGGAATATAAAGACGAGCCAGGACCCTTTCACACCTTCAACCATCCTTCTTTACACCCAAAAAATATGTATATTCAGGCCTTGGGGAGTGACGCAAGCTGAAAAACCAACCCCTACTTAAATATGCACAGTACAATTGTAAGCCACTCAACATTCAGTAAATAAACAACCCAAATGAGGATATAGATTTGTGAGCAACAAAGCAATAATAGGAAACATGAAACCAACCCAAAACCAACAGATTTTTGTGGGCTTAGAGATGTTTTTGGCTTGGGGGGTTGCTCTAACTCGTAGTTACCGCCAATGCTAAAAAGAAATACAACACAGCAAGACAATGACAGAAAATAAACTCGACATACAGACTATATCGACCAAACAGACAGACAAAAAGGCTAATTGTATTTTGCTATTGGGACAGGTGATTGAAAAGAAAGAAATAGCCAACCCGTCGCATTTTTTAAAATTTCTTTTTGCCAGCCGCACATTTGATTTTGCCCGACCAATCCCGATTGCTATCGCATTGGCGTAAACTTAAGAATGTCTAAATTTTGGTTGATTTGACTTGTAAGACGTTGATAATAGGTTATTAATAAAAAAGATAAAAGGCTAA
>JAYSVQ010000494.1:0-3342 GCA_043718485.1 Bacteroidota bacterium | reverse complement strand
CATCTACTTGAATAATGTAATCTTCGTTTCTGGCCAATTGGTCAAAGATATTCGGGTTCTCAGAAAGGTCGAACTCCCGCTCTTTAGTATAAATTTTAACCTTTGTTCCCGGTTCGGGTTGACGTGGAGATTTGTCAGAAACTTTTGCATCTAATACAATAGGGCCACTCATATCCGGGCAATCAGGCTTAGGTAATGCGCGTAATAAAATCGGCACTGTATAGGAATTATCATCGTTAAAATCGAGAATACTTATGTTTTCTTGCTTTTCAAGATAGGCAGGATGTGAAGCGACGAGGGTAAAACTTTCCTGATCAGGGGGGTAAAACCTAATGATTCCATTTCCGTCTGCCATAAAGTTTTTGAGGGTAGTTATGCCTTCGCGTACGGCTAAGTCTGCACTATCAATAGGTAGGCCGGTTTCAAAATCTAATACTTTAATTCTGAGCTCGCGCTTCATTTCAAAACCATAGATATCATCATCTCCTTCGCCATCTCTGCGATTAGAAGAAAAGAACCCCATATTTGCATCATGGTCATACACAAAACCAAAATCATCTTGGGCAGTATTCATAGGAAAGGACAAATTTTCAGGAGATTTCCAAGCCTCTCCTGATGCTTCTGCTTTGAACAAATCAAGCCCACCTAAACCTTGAAGGCCGTTAGAGGAAAAATACAAAGCCCCATCTTTTTCATCAACAAAAGGAAACATTTCATTTGCTTTTGTATTAATTTCTGGGCCAAGATTTTGAGGGGTACCCCAATCATTTCCTCTTCTAATGACTAAATATAGGTCGGTTCCTCCTTGCCCACCGGGCATATCAGAAACCAACACCATGCGATTGCCTGATGCAAAAATCGCAGGGTGACCTGAAGAATGGGTATCGCTGTTGAAAGGCATTCCCTTAACCTCTTTCCATCTTCCATTTACCAATTGGGTAACATAGGTTTTCAAGAGTATCGTTCCCTGATTGTCTGTTCCGGCTTTGCCTTGAAAATAATTGTTCCTTGTAAAGTACATAGCCTTCTCATCTGGCGAGAAAGAAATTCCTCCTTCATGATATTTGGAATTCACTAAACCGCGCAATTTTGTAGGCTTGCTTAGGCGGGTTGTACCCTTGTAATCGCAACCATACAAATCCAAAAAGGCCCTACCTGTCCAACCAAAAAGAAATTCCTCATTCTGGCGGGCAGAAGCAAAAATCATTTGACCATTATAAATTGAAGGTGCAAAATCGGCCTCTGCAGTATTGATGTCTAATTTCAGAACCCTGTATTTTGCGACATTACTTTTGAATTTTCGGTAATGGTTACATGAACTTAGTTTTTCAATCGCTTTTTGGTCTCCAGGAACGGCTTTCAAATATTCCTGAAATTGAGTCGCTGCTTCAGGATACTTTTCATTGTTCATTAAAGCATCACCATAATAAAAGCGATAAATGGGATCAGAAATATCCCCTTCCATTGCTTTTCGATAAAATTCCTCTGCCTGCTCATACTTTGAGGTTAGGCGATAACTATCCGCTAATCTTTCTGTTGCATGTTGATCTTGAGGTTTTTTGTCAAGAAATTTTCTGTACAATTGGGCAGAACGGAAATACGCAAATTGGTTGAATCTTTTGTCTGCCCTTTTCAACAATGCTTTTTGTGCATCCACGTGAAAAGCAGGAAGAAAAAACAGAGCCGAAAAAAGTAAAAGAATAGCCTTCTTCATTTATGGATAGGTAATAAAGGGCCAAAACTACGAAAAACCTCTTTCTTTTCTCCTTTTTTGGTGGTTTTTCATTAAAAATGGGCAAGGAAAAAATCAGGGTATTAAAAAATATATCGGCCTGAAAATCAATCTTTTAAATTTTAAAAAATCATCTTTATTAACAAGGTATTGATAGAATTATCAGGTATTGGACCCTAAAGGTTAGATTTATTGGCCCGAATCAGGAAATCTTGAATTGAACCCAAATCGGAACCAGGACTGAATCTTAAACCCTAAAATAGGATTTTGGAAAAGGAATTATTTTTCCAAATAATCGGCCAACATGGTCTTTGCGTCTTCAATTTCCTTTTTATCCTCAAGGAACAATTCCGGACGGGGCACCATTTGAATCGCCTCCTTTAAAACCGCTATCGACTTCTCCTTTTTTCCATTTTCGAAAAGCGCTTCAGCATAACTCACATAATTTCCAGGGTTTGATGCCCCCAAGGTATAGCTCTTCTCACAATTTATAAGTCCTACTTTATCATCCGGCCAATTCAGAATAAAAGGAATGTAGGGACACTTTACATGGAGCATACCCAAAACGCGGTAACAAGATGCATCGTGGTAATTGGGGTCGATGGCTATGGCTTGCTCAGCAGCCAATTTCATTTTATCGGCGACACCATCCTTGGCAGAAGCCCATCCACTTTTTTGCTCTGCCCACTTGCCCATGCTGGTTAAGTACCAGAATTGAATAGCAGGCGAGTTCGGATATTTTTTTGCCATTACCTCTCCAAAAACTTTTCCTTCGTAAAAAGTGCTAATTTTTTCAGACGCCGTTTTGTCGACAAAGGTTCCCTGAAAATAATAGGACTTCAAAAGATAAACCGAAGATTCCAATTCTTTTTCTTGTTGATGCAACGCCATTTTGAAATGATAAATGGCATTGGCAATTTCCAATGGATTCGCTTTCAATCCAATCGCACCCTCAGCTCTTTTCTCAAAATGGAATACGCCTAAAGCAAAATGATTCTGCCCTTGCACCTTTAGAAAAAGGAGAGACATTAAAAGGACAAAAAATAATCGTTGCGCTTGAGAATTCACTGTGAAATACAAAATTGAGGTAAGGATTTTCAAATTCCTAGGTAGAAATCAAGAACCAATTTTATTGATTTGCTGGCAAATCCAATCGTATGCGAAAGTCAATACCTCAACTTTATTTGTCTCATTATGCAATTCATGAAATGCGCCCTCGAAGGATTTAAAACTGGCCTTTCCTTCGCTATTTTTCACGAATTCTTCTGAAGCTTTTAGGGAGGTAATTTTATCTTGAGTGCCATGCATAACTAAAACAGGCAGGTTCAACTTATGGCTATTTGAAATTTCCCATTCCCCATATTCCATAATTCCTAAACCCAAAGGTGCCGTAATTTTATTATGCACTAGAGGGTCTTTTGCATACCGTACCCCAACCTCCTGATCTCTTGATAAATGAGTCACATCTAGTTCAGCAGGTTGTTGCATTTTAGGCAAAATATTGCGAACCATTTTTCCTAACAATACTTTCCATGCAGGTGCTGCGAAAGCCAATCGAAACCACGGACTGCTCAAAATTGCACCACTTACCTTGGGTGATTCCTTTAAAA
>JAYSVQ010000493.1:0-3343 GCA_043718485.1 Bacteroidota bacterium | reverse complement strand
GGGCAATATCATTTTGGTTGTCAAGCAGATACGATTAACCTGAATGATTCGATAATCAAACTATTTAAAATTTCAGGAAAATAACAAGTAATAAAAGGGATAAAAGGATTGAATAATCGTCTTTATTCAAAACTCGTATTATCTACTTTTTTGAAAGGGCCGCTCGCCGAATTAAATAATCGGTTAAAACCTTGTCATAGGATTGGTTGATATCAACCTCGACAAATTCAATGTTAAACTCGTGGCACTTTTTGCGAAATTGGTCTTTGAGGTTTTTCATTTGTCGCTGATAGCCCTCTTTTATTGCGTTGGGTTGCACCTGCAATTCTTCACCTGTTTCTAAATCTTTTAAAACAAGTGGGCGATTGGGAAAATCAAAAAGGTCTTCTGTTTTTCTCTCAAGCAGGTGAAAAAGCACGACTTCGTGCCGGTTGTGGCGTAAATGCCTGAGGGCACGAAACAATTCGTCTTGACTTTCAACTTGATTGAAAAGGTCGGTGATGAGAATGACAAAAGACCGGCGATGAAACTTCATCGCAATTTGGTTGATTACTCTTGCAGCTGCGGTTTTATGGGTAAAGAAGTTTTTATCGGCCACCACCTTTTCAAGTTGCACAAACATGGGAATCAACCATGATAGTTTGGACTTTGGTGGGGCATAAAATCTTATGTCGTCATCGAAAAGGGTAAGGCCTGCGGCATCGCGCTGGCCCACCATAAGGTATTGCAAGGCGGCGGCGAGATAGGCACCGTATTCTAATTTGGAAATTCCCTCAACCGGGTAGCGCATGGAATCGCTTATGTCTAAGACCACTTGGCAGCGCAGGTTGGTCTCTTCTTCATACTTCTTGGTAAAAAGTTTGTCGGTCTTGGCAAAAACTTTCCAATCTACATTGCGCAGCGATTCGCCCACGTTGTAGGGACGATGTTCTGCAAACTCAACCGAAAAGCCGTGAAAGGGGCTTTTATGGAAACCGGTGATAAATCCCTCAACAATCATTCGAGCCTTAATCTCGATATTCTTGAGGCGACTCACGACCACCGGGTCTAAATACTTTATTTTCTCTACCGCCATAGAAATGAATAACGAAGCTAAGCAGAACTAAATTGGGATAAAATGAAATCTTGCAGGCTTAATTCAATAATTCGAGTAAATCGTCTTGCTCTAATGATTTGACTAAATCATCTTCAGATACCACATCGGCAGACAAGCGGGCCTTTTTCTCTTTTAGCTTCAATATTTTCTCTTCGATGGTATTGCGACAAATGAATCGGTAGCTGAATACGGTTTTCTCTTGCCCGATGCGGTGGGTTCGGTCAATGGCTTGATTCTCAACTGCAGGGTTCCACCATGGGTCAAGAATAAAGACATATTCAGCCGCGGTAAGGTTAAGGCCTACCCCACCCGCTTTCAATGAAATCAGAAAAACAGGAATGGCGGGGTCGTTTTGAAATCGATTTACCTCTTCTTGCCTTTTTGTAGTTGCCCCCGTTAAGTAACAATACTTCACGCCTTCTTTATCGAGGTCGGCCTTCACGATTTCGAGAAACTTTACAAACTGAGAAAACACAAGCACCTTAGACCCTTCGGCCAGTACGTCTCTCAGCATTCGGCGTATTTCTTCATACTTACCTGAGAAGGTTATGTTTTTACCTTCTTCAACCAATCGTGGATGAATGGCGACTTGCCTTAGTTTTTGCAGGCCCGCTAAAATGCTGAGTTTATTCTTGCTATACTCGTTGTTTTGAATCAAGCCCATTATGTAATTACGGTATGAAGATTTTATTTTTTCATACAACTCTGCCTGCTCGTCTTCCATCTCGCAATAATAAACCTGGTCAACTTTGGGTGGCAAATCAAGTGCGACCTGCTCTTTGGTGCGTCTGAGTAATATTGGGTGAATTAATTTTTTGAGTTTATCTCGCCGATCGGTGTTGGCTTCTTTTTCTATTGCTATTGCGTAAAAATTGCGGAAGAAATTTTCACTTCCCAAAAAGCCGGGATTGAGAAAGGAGATTTGGGACCAAAGGTCCATTAGGGTGTTTTCAACGGGTGTACCGGTAAGGGTAAGGCGGTGCGATGATTTTAATTCACAAACGGCATGGTAGGTTTTAGATTCCGGGTTTTTGATAACCTGGCTTTCATCGAGTATTACATAATGAAAAGAAAATTCTTTGAGAATGTCAATATCTTGGCGTACCGTGCCATAGGTGGTAAGAATAAGGTCGAAAGTGGAAAAGCGGTCGGGATTTTTATCTCTATTCATTCCCGCATATACCATTACTTTTAAGCGGGGAGCAAATTTTGCCGCTTCGTTTTGCCAATTAAAAATCAATGAGGTTGGCATTACAATCAATGCAGGTCCACCCTCTGATTGTTCATTTAATCGCAACAAAAAAGCTAAGGCTTGCAGGGTTTTACCGAGGCCCATATCGTCTGCCAGCACGCCACCAAGATGGTTTTTTCTCAGGAAAAAAAGCCAATCGTAACCTGCCTTTTGGTAATTGCGCATTTCGGCTTTAAGGGTTACAGGTGGGGGCACATCTTTTATTTCAGGATTCAATAAAAGCTTACCAAACTTTTCTTTAAAATTTCCAGCCCCTTCCAATGCAAGGTTTAGAACGCCGGCCTGATACCTGCGAATGGAAATGGTGTCTCCACTTTTCTCAACTGCAACTTCGACCAAATGGCGGTAATCAGTAAACCACTCAACCGGCAAGAGAAAAATGGTACCATCGGGTAGCGCATACTCTTGCTTTTCTCGGAGAATGTGATTGCGAAACCGAATAAAGGGTATTTTAAACTCGCCAATCTCAACAACAGCTTTTATGTCAAACCAATCTCCAGACTCACTCGGCTCAAGCTTTAAGTTTGCCTGATTAAAATTGAGTTTTAGTTCTTTATCCTCCTGAATTACGTTTATGCCTTTTTCTTTAAGCATTTGTGTATGCTTGTGAAGCCAGGTTAGGGCTTCACCGCGCTCGAGCATGGAGAGATTTAAGAAACCATTTCCGGCTTGTATCTCTTCAAAGGTTTTCTTGAATTCTTGTTCCTTTTCTTCTTTGCGAATGACTTTAAAGAAGCGCCAGTTTTTATTCACGCTGTCTTTAAAAACTTTTGCATTCTTGAATTCACTCCCTACCGAAAAATTAAAGCGACCATAATCTACGGTTGGTTTAATTTCCATGAAGCCTTCGCTTAAAGACTTTACTACCAGACTAAATTTCGGTTCAGCTTCTTCCTGAAAAATATCGAAGCCATGAGAAATTACATTGTAGCGTTCAATCAGAGGAACGATAAACTTCTCAACGTATTCATCTTCTTTGCTTCGGGGAACGGAGA
>JAYSVQ010000492.1:0-3353 GCA_043718485.1 Bacteroidota bacterium | reverse complement strand
CCTCCACCGATAATCACAATGTCGTTTTGCTCACGCGCAGGAAATCCCTTTTCAGGAATATCAATTTGCCATGGACCGGGATTGGGAATAAAAATCATGAGAAATTCTTAGGCCTAAAATTAGAAATAGAATTAGGAATTGCGCGGCTGAATAAAAAGAGGTTATCCGTAAAATTTCATATTGGTCGGCCGCTTGAAATTTAATTTTGGAAAATGTTTAAAAGCAGCTAAACACTACATTATGCAAAATAGGGCTCAAGAAGAGGTAAGCCCTATCGTGGCCAAAACGCAGAAAACCTGCTAAATAGGGCAAAAATCCGCTAAAAGCCCTTGTCAGAAGGTCTGGAAATCTCTATTTCTGATTTATCTAATTGGG
This sequence comes from Bacteroidota bacterium, assembly GCA_043718485.1. Taxonomy (GTDB): domain Bacteria; phylum Bacteroidota; class Bacteroidia; order J057; family JADKCL01; genus JAYSVQ01. The sequence goes on along the minus strand of JAYSVQ010000492.1, from coordinate 2,978 downwards.
GCTTAATTTGCATCTTAATCTGAAACACACATGAATACCATTGCAGAATCCACCAGCCTTTATGTAAAGCATGAGGCGGTGCTGAAACAAGCCATAGAAGCTGTACATAGCCGGAAGTTTTTTTCGCACTATCCTGAACCCCCAAGTGGCAAAATATATGGCGAAACGGCAAACGAGGAGGGTAAAGCAGCCTTTGAAAATCAATTGGGCAAACCCTTTTCTGCTTTGTTGCAAAAGAGTGAATCGCAATTAAAATCAGGGGAAATCTCTCCTTATACATTAGCCTCTTTAGGAATTACCTATCCTGTTTCTGAGGTTCCAGAATATATCACCCGTTCAAAAAATGCTTCATCTGCATGGAAAAAAGCAAGCCCCCAAGTGCGCACCGGAATTTTAATTGAGTGTCTGGACAAGATTCGCAATCGTTTTTTTGAAATCGCATTTGCGACGATGCACACCACCGGACAACCTTTTGTCATGTCCTTTCAGGCTTCGGGTCCGCACTCAAATGACAGGGCACTCGAGGCGATTGCTTTAGGTTACTTCGAGCAAACACGATTTCCAAGCGAGGTGGATTGGGTGAAGCCCATGGGCAAAATTGAGGTAAGTCTTCGCAAGTCTTATAAAATCGTTCCCAAAGGAATTAATCTTTTAATCGCTTGTTCTACTTTTCCGGTTTGGAATACTTTTCCCGGCTTGTTTGCCGGTCTTGTTACCGGAAATACAGCGATTGTTAAGCCACATCCTATGGCGATTTATCCTTTAGCGATTGTGGTTGCGGAGATTCAAAAGGTATTATTAGAAAATGGATTTGACCCACACATCGTGCAGCTCGCTGCAGATTCACCGGATAAACAAATCACCAAAACCCTGGCTGAACACCCAGATGTAAAATTGATTGACTTTACGGGTGGAAGCGTTTTTGGAGATTATATTGAGGGTCTAAGCGGAAAAACAACCTTCACAGAGAAAGCAGGAATCAATAGCACGGTGATTGAAAGTGTGAAAGATATTCAGGTTGTCGCCGGAAATATTGCTTTTTCTCTATCCTTATACAGCGGTCAAATGTGTACTTGTCCTCAAAATATTTTCATACCCGAAAAAGGAATTAGTGCAGGCAGCGAAACGCTCTCTTATGAGGATGTGGTTCAGGCATTAGCGAATGCAGTAAAGGGTTTAGTAAGTAATGAAAAAATGGGTCCCGGTACCTTAGGTGCAATTCAAAGTGAGGCCACCTATTCCCGTGTAAAAGATGCGCAAGCTTTAGGGTACAAAGTAATTTGTGATTCTATGCAAATTTCAAATCCCGAATTTCCAAAGGCGAGAATTGCAAGCCCTGCTATAATAGAGGTTCCAGTAAACAGGCGTGAGGTTTACGGAAAAGAAATGTTTGGCCCGATTGTGTTTGTGATTCCTGTAAAGGATGCAAAAGAAGGTGTGCAACTTGCAAAAGAGATTGCACGCACGCTGGGTGCTATTACCTTTTCTGCCTATACAACTCGCCCTGATTTGCAGGAATACATAGTTGATGAAATTTCAGATTCCTACACTTCGGTTTCTTTTAATTTTACGGGTCCTATTTGGGTGAATCAAAGTGCAGGCTTTAGCGATTTTCATGTTACCGGTGGAAATCCTGCAGGCAATGCATCACTAACGGATCCGGAATTTATCACTCGCCGTTTTGAATTTGTAGGCGTGCGCATTCAAGATTAATGCAATGAACTTTTCGCCTTTGCTGATTAAATCTCTTTTCGGATTTCTATTTCTTTTATTTTTAACGCGGTGTGGCTCGCCCATTTATTTGGATAATGCAAGCACCGAAACCCTTACCGTTGAGGTTGAGGGAAAGGCTTATTCTCTTGCCGGTGGGGAACAAAAGGAGGTTGAAATTCATAAATCAAGCCAACATTTTGTGGTTAAGGATGCAACAGGCAAAATTTTGACAGACACAACCTTTCAAGCACGCTCCAAAGGTTTGATTAATGCAGCAAAAACTGAATATGTTTTTTACCAACAAGGCTATATTGCAGATGGGCATTCTGCTGAGGAATTTCAGGAGAAAATGTGGGACCCCCAATTTATCTACATCAATGACCTTGCTTATTATGGCTATTTCAAACTAAGTCATTCCTTCTATTTCGATCGTGATGAATTTAATTTCCGGCCGAATCAAACCCTGCCGGGCAACACTTTTCTTTCAAAAACAGATGATTTTAAATCGCTCGTGAAGGTAAATCGCCTTTCTGAATTTGAGGCGCTCCACCAGAATAATAAATTAAGTGCCGAAGAAATGGCTGAATTTTCATCATCTGAGGAAAATGACACGACCTCGAAAGAAGAAAACTTCGTCAAATAAAATGCAGGGGCAAAATGCGAAATATTTATCCTACTATACCGTTTCCAATGTATAACTCAAAATCTAAACTTCCCCTTATGCATGTTTTCAAATTAAGTAAATGGGGGTTTTTCCTTTTGTTTTGTTGTCTATTTGCCTGCACCAAGCCCAATGTTGTGTTGGATAATGGAGCAGAACAAAACCGCCAAATAGAAATTGATGGAAAACGCTTTGAAATAGTCGCAGGTGCGCAACAAGAAATCAATCTTCAACCGGGCAATCACACCCTTGTCATTCGGGATGCCGGAAATACCTTGTTGATGGATACGAGTTTCGTGCTAAAAAATAAAGGATTGGTAAATGCAGGGGTAACTGAATATGTTTCCTGGAAATTGTTTTACGGTTTACCTCAGCAAAGAGAAAAAGCCTTAAAAGAAGATTGGATTGAAGTTGACTCCACCAAATATTTTGGGGAAATTAAGTACCATCCATCTCATATTCCCTTTTTGGAAAGAAGCTGGGATTTAGGACCAGGCGATCCTACCCCTGATGAAAAAACACTTGCCATAACACAGGATTTTAAAACCATGCAGAAACTATTTCGCAAAGCCGATTTTGTAAAAAAATATGAATCGCTACAGGC
>JAYSVQ010000491.1:0-10348 GCA_043718485.1 Bacteroidota bacterium | reverse complement strand
CTACATTTTCAGCCCCAATCATCGGTGATTGGTAGCGATGTGAATCATATAGATTTAACAATGTGGCTTGTCCGCTTGCGCAAACGCCCCCTTTGTTAAACGCTGCATCGTTTCCTTCAATTTTTATCGGGCGCCCTTCACGTGTGCGAACCAAAATACCGCATGAGGATGCACAACCATGACAAGTTGAAGCATACCAACTCGCAACACCCGGCGTAACGTTGTCTGGTTTAACCAAATACGGAATCGCTTTTTTAAGCGGGGTTTCGCAAGCCATTGCTGCGGCGGCGGTAAGGCCAAAACCAAAGATTTTCAAGAAATCGCGGCGATTGGCGCGCATGCCTAATGACTCTTCAGAAACGGCATCCTCCAACTTCACTTCTTCAGCAAACTCATGTTTCAAAGCTTCCTGAAAAGCGGCTGTTTGATGGTATTCTTCGAGACCGTTCCAATATGAATTATTCTTACTCATGGAATTTGTAGCAATGTGGGTTTTGAATTATTAATAATGACAACGGGCGCAATTGATGGCACCAATATCTGCGGCTGTAACCTTTTTCTTGTCGCTTTTCATTAATTCAGGGAAAAGGCCAAGTTTACGATATACATCTTTGTTTACTTCTGTTTCACGATGGCAAGTGATACACCATCCCATAGATAGGTTAGCGAACTGATACATGTCTTCCATTTCCTCAACCGGGCCATGACAGGTTTGGCAAGCAACTCCTGCAACCACCACATGTTGTTTGTGGTTGAAGTAGGCATGATCAGGTACGTTATGAATTCTTATCCATTCAATCGGCTTACCTTCTGTTACTGCTTTTTCAATTTTCGCAATTTCCTCTGTTCCGTATTTTGGACCTTCCTTCACTACTTTATGGCAATTCCAGCAGACGTTGACGGATGGAATCCAAGCATTTTTTCCTTGTGAGGCCCCTGAATGGCAATATTGGCAATCGATTTTCAATTTGCCGGCATGCAAGGCATGTGAGTATTTAATGGGTTGCTCAGGCATATAGCCTTGGTGCAAACCTACGCCTCTGGCTGTTTTGGTCAAGAAAGTGAGCGCAACGAGCAAAATCACGAAGTTTCCAAAAATGGCAACGTAGCGATTGCGGAACATGCGAAAGGTAAGGCCAAGTGTTCCTGAAAAGGAATAACCTTCTTTACCTTCTCTCACCCGAATCAAATTGACAAGGTTTGCAGAAATGAATAATAATAAAGCGATGATGGCGACCATAGCCAACACCATTACTAAAAGGGAAACGTATAGGTCTGATTGATTAATTAAGACCGATCCTCCTTCATTTGAGCCTTCAACGCCCATACCATAGCCCCCTGAACGCAAAAATTCCGCAACATTTGGTGCCGCGGAAACGTTTAAACCCGAAATCAAAGACGCGGGCAGAAGGAATAGTAACCAAATCAATGGATTCAATGAATTTTTGAGGATTCGCCCTCCCATTCTTCTCAGAATGGCGATTCCGTTATTACACTCCATAACTAATGCTGGTTTTTTTCAAAGCCGTCGCAAGTTAATAGTAGGTTGTTTTTGAATCAAAATTGGATTCAAAGATTTTTCCTACTAAAACTTATTTAAAATGATTCTAAACAAGAGGCAATATTCTGACCCCATTCCTGCCCATCGAAATGGAACACAATGAAGTTAAAAAAGATGGTAGGTTCACCTTTATACCCTTTCTTTCATATGAATTTTGCCTTCTATTCACCTGATAATGTGCAAGTTTCATGATTGAAAAAAAAATTGAAGAAAGGGAGGCCATAAAAAATATTTCCGTTTGAGCGTGGAGCGGTTAGGTAGTAATAAGTGAATTTGGAAGGGAAATTAGGTAGGGATTTCAAGCCACCTGCCGTCGGAACGAATGAGTTCAATAAGTTTATCAACAGCAGATTCCGTTTTTACTCCTTTTTCGACTACGGTTTTGCCACGGTACAATGCAATTTTATCGGGCCCAACGCCAACATATCCGTAATCGGCATCGGCCATTTCACCGGGGCCATTTACGATGCAACCCATAATTCCAATTTTCAGACCCTTGAGGTGTTCGGTGCGTTTCCGAATCATGGCTGTAGTTTCCTGCAAATCAAAAAGGGTTCTTCCGCAAGAGGGGCAAGAAATGTATTCTGTGCGGGTGGTACGCAGGCGCGACAATTGTAAAGCACTAAAAGCTGTGCGGTTTGAATTTTCTCCGGATGGCTCTATCCAAATGCCATCGGCAAGACCATCTACTAATAGCGCAGCGAGTTGAGCTGAGTGATATAATTGATGTTTTGCCGTTTCACTGAGTTGATATGCCTCGGGCAAATGTGCATCAGAATAAAAATCAATTTCTTCAGGCGCTAAACTTCTGAAAATGACCGGCTGTTTAAATCCGGAATTCATAAGTGAAAATAGAATTCGTCTCCAGATAAAATGGGCATTCCCGCCACCAGCCTCTGCAACAAAAACGAGGGTAGCATCTGTCTTAAATTTTTCAGGAACGATATCCTTTAAGGTTAGCCTAAGAAAGTTCAAGGATTTGCTTTTTTCATTCGCCTCCTCGTACTCCCTAATTGATTGAAAAAGAGGAAATGAAAATTGTGCATCGCGCAGGTTTTTCCAAAAGGAATAATCGTACACTTTTTTTAATCCACCCGGAAATTCAACAACAGGCAGGCGACTGCCGAGATAGGCGAAGTCTGCACAGCCTTCAGCCAGTTTATATTTATCGGTTTCGCTTACATAGGTGAAACCAATATCAGCCAATTGAGGATAGGAAATTTCATGGTGATTAAGTGATGCCATCACCACCGGAACTTGCCCACTCCCTATGTTAAGCGATTTTTGACTCTCTCTTCGGGTAAATGAATAGAGGTTGATTTTTTCGGGGATAATTTCAGCAATCTTAGGCAGCGCTGCATTCAATTTTTCCCGATTATGCACTGCATGCTGAACCAAGAATTTCGCCACAGGTGATTCACACTCAGGCTCTTCTGTCAAACTTACCCGAACCGTATCGCCGATACCATCCATCAATAAAGTAGAAATGCCCAAGGCTGATTTTATGCGACCGTCTTCGCCCTCCCCTGCCTCGGTTACGCCTAAATGCAAAGGGTAAATTTTCCCATTTTTTCGCATCTGTTGAACGAGAAGTCGATAGGCTTGTACCATAACCTGAGGATTGGAAGCCTTCATACTTACCACAATCTGGTCGTATTGAAAATCTTCGCAAATGCGCAAAAATTCGAGCGCAGATTCCACCATTCCCAAGGGCGTGTCGCCATAGCGACTCAAAATTCTGTCGCTCAGTGAACCGTGATTGGTTCCAATGCGCATGGCTGTGCCATGTGCTTTACAAATTTTTACAAGGGGAGAAAATCGGTCGTAAATTCTTTGAATCTCAGATTGGTATTCCGCGTCTGAATATTCTATAACCGCAAACTTTTTCTTGTCAATATAATTACCCGGATTTACCCTTACTTTTTCTACAATTTTTGCTGCAACTTCTGCCGCATTTGGGGTGAAATGTATGTCGGCAACTAAAGGAACTTTGCATCCTTTTTTCAGTAATCCACTTTTTATCTCTTTGAGGTTGTGGGCTTCTTTAATACTGGGCGCAGTAATGCGCACGTACTCGCAGCCTGATTCTACCATTCGCAGACTTTGGGCAATGGTTGCTTCGGTATCCATGGTGTTTGTTGTGGTCATGGATTGAATGCGAATGGGGTATTTTCCACCGAGCGGCACCTCGCCGATGTTGACGACGTGGGTTTCAAGTCGCTTGTATTCAAAAAGGGAATCACAAAACAAGGCGGCTGCCTTTTCCTCTACTTTATTTTCACCTGCATTCATTTTCATTTGTGGTAAGCAAAACTGAGCTGAAATTCGATATCTGAAAAATTAAATATCCCCTAAAAAGGGCCTGAGTAAAATTTCTTCAACTACTGAACGGTCAGAAAGGTTTATGCTTGCCCAAACCAATTCGGCAATATCTTCGGGAGGCATCATTCGCTCCTCTTTTTGACCTGAATTTTCCCAGGATGCTGTATAAGTCGCGCCGGGTAAGACTGAAATAACCCTGATTCCAAAACCCTTCATTTCCTCCCTCAAACAACGAGAAAAACCCAAAAGGCCATGTTTTGAAATGCCATAACTTCCACCATTGGGATAGGCCTTAAGACTGGCAGTGCTGCACATATTCAATATAGTGCCTGAACCCCTTTCTTTCATTCCCGGAAGAAGACCCCTACTCAAATGATAAGCAGATGCAAGGTTTACGGCTATCATTTGCTCAAAAACGCCATCCTCCTCATCAGAAATTGCACCCGGAAGAAAGACGCCGGCGTTGTTTACCAAAACATCGGGAGGCCCAGATTCCCCTAAAATAAAGTCGGCAAATGATTTTACCCCTTCCCTTAAACCCATATCACAAGCAAATGTCTTGAGTCCGGGATAGGCTTGCTCTGCCATATAAAGGTCATAGGCGCCCCTTGCCGAAATCAAAACCTTCCACCCTTCCTTGTGAAAACGCGCTGCGATGGAAAGCCCGATACCTTTGGAAGCCCCTGAAATTGCAATTGATTTTTGCTTTGCCATAGGCTACAAAGGTAAGCCCCTTGGCAAATTCATAAGGATGTTTGGCAGATAAAGGCAGAATGAAAGAGGAAAAGGTATATTTGCCCTGAAAATGAACCCACTTTTTCATCTTGGTCGATATTTTAAATTGCTCGGCAGCTTATTGAAATCGCCTGAGAAGTTTTCTGTGTATTGGAAACAGTTTTTAGTTGAAGGTATTTCGATGGGTGTAGGTTCAGTTGGAATCGTGGCCCTTATTTCCATTTTTATGGGTGCGGTTTCAACCATTCAAACTGCCTATCAATTGGTTTCAGCTTTTATTCCGAGTTCGGTCATTGGCTCGATTGTCGTCAATACCGGTTTGCTTGAATTGGCGCCTACCATTACTGCGATTGTTCTTGCAGGAAAGGTGGGCTCCCAAATTTCTTCACAACTTGGCACCATGCGCGTGACCGAACAAATTGATGCGCTTGAAGTAATGGGCATTAATCCCGCTGGATATTTGATTTTGCCAAAAATCATAGCTAGTCTAATTACGGTTCCATTGCTGGTCATTATTGCGGCCTTTTTGCTTACACTGGGTGGAATTACCGCAGGCTATTTGACGGGTGCTGTTGCGCCTGATGATTTTATATTGGGTGCAAGGCAATATTTCGAACCTTTTCAGGCGCGATTTATGCTTTATAAAGCCATAACCTTTGCTTTTATTATCAGCACGGTTTCTTCTTACACCGGATTTTACACTACCGGAGGCGCATTTGAGGTTGGCCAAAGCAGTACCCGCGCAGTCGTGCTTTCTTGTACCTTGATTCTTTTCTCTGATTATTTACTCGCTCAAATTTTGCTCTGATGTCAATCATTGTTAAGAATTTATACAAAGCGTTTGGAGAGAAAGAGGTCTTGAAAGGAATCGATTTTCATTTTGAACGGGGAAAAATCAATATGATTATCGGCTCGAGTGGGTCCGGAAAAAGTGTAATGCTGAAATGTGTTGTAGGATTGTTAATCCCCGATAAAGGAGATGTCTTTTTTGGGGACGTTGATTTTTTGCGTGCTGACCATAGAAAAATCAGAGAAACCCGTAAACAAATCGGAATGCTTTTTCAAAATTCTGCTTTGTTTGATTCCCTGAATGTTGAGGACAATATTGCTTTTCCCATTCGCATGTTTACCAAAATGGGTAAAAAAGAAGTGAAGGAAAGAGTTGATTTTTGTCTTGAGCGAGTGAATCTTGAAAAAGTGTCTCAGCTTTTCCCTTCTGAACTTTCGGGCGGAATGAAAAAACGTGTCGGAATTGCTAGGGCCATTGCTTTGAATCCGAATTACCTTTTTGTGGATGAACCCAACTCAGGCCTTGACCCGCAAACCGCATCTGTGATTGACAAACTGATTCAAGAGCTGACCTTGGAATATAATATGACGACCGTTGTGGTTACGCACGATATGAATTCAGTAATGAACATCGGCGACAATATTATGTTTCTCTATGAAGGAAAAAAAGAATGGGAAGGCGACAAAAAGAAAATTCTTCGGTCTGGAAATGAAAATGTGGATTGTTTCGTTTTCGTTTCTGATTTGATTCGGAGAGATATTTATGATTGATTTTCTTCTCCCCTTTTTCCCTCCCTCAAAAATAATTTCACACTTGGATTTGCTTTCAATTTTCGTTCCTAATAGAACAATTCGATACCACCTCTTCTTTTAGGTTTGTCAAAAGAATAATTTTCTGAAAGAAAATTGAGGGGAAATAATCCTATTGAGAAATAATGAAAAGAGGGCCCCAATCCTAATTTGCCCTAAAAAATGAAAGTCCCGCACATTACATAGATTCGCCAATTGGAAATTTTCAATCTCATTTTAAAACTAGGCGCCGGAATTGGGTTGTTCCTTTTCGGCATGAACCTAATAGAAGAATCTTTAAAAAACCTTTCAGGTAGAAGATTTAAGCTTTTTCTTCAACGGACAACGAAGAATAGTATCACCTCAGTTGCAGGAAGTGCCCTTATTACCGGAATTCTGCAAAGTAGTTCAATGGTATCTTTAATGGTGCTGGCCTTTGTGGGTGCAGGTGTAATCAACCTAAAAAATGCGCTGGCCCTCATCCTCGGTGCCAATTTGGGAACCACCCTAGATAGTTGGTTGGTGGCCACAATCGGGTTCAAATTGGATATTGAAGTGGCGGCTTATCCTGCTATTCTTATTGGAGGTTTGTTAATCCTATTTTCAGGCTCACGTAAATATCTAAAACACATATCTCATTTTCTCCTTGGATTTGGCCTGTTGTTAATTAGTCTTTCGCTGATGAAAACAGCAATGGAGAGTCAGGTTAAACAGTTTGACTTTTCAAAGTATAGTGAGATGTCGCTTGGCCTATTTCTTTTTATTGGGTTTATCTTAACTTCCATTGTTCAATCCAGTTCGGTAACGATGGCGCTAACGCTAAGTGCACTTCATGCTGGCGCAATTACGTTTCCAGTTGGGGCAGCCATTGTTCTCGGCTCTGAAACGGGCACTACCCTCAAAATTTTATTGGGATCGATTGGTGGAAATGCTTCCAAAAAACGCGTGGCAGTTGGAAATTTCTTTTTCAATCTTTTTCTCACTGTATTAGCTTTCATCTTATTAAAACCAACCTTGCTTTTAATAACAGAGGGATTCAACATAAAAGACCCACTTATCGGATTAGTTACTTTTTCGACGTTAATAAATCTTGCCAGTATTCTCATTTTTCTTCCTTTTCTAAATCCATTTTCAAAAATACTCGAAAGGCTTTTTACACATTCCGATCTCTCAGATTCTGCTTTCATTGGGAATGCAAACATTTCAGAACCCGAAACGGCTTTAGATTTATTTAAACGAGAAACGGACTATTACATTCATAACGCGATGATATTCAATTTGGAATTATTAAATATTGATACCGAATTCCTGAGGGAGAACCCCGATTTTACAGCGCTAAATGAAAAAAGAAATTTCTTTTCAAAATCTCCTGAAGAAAAATATGCCTTTTTAAAAAAACTACAGGGTGAAATGCAATCCTTTTATTTAATCCTTCGATCAAAAGTAAAAGAGGACCAAAGCACCCAACTCAATCAACTGATTTCTGCTTTGCGTGTCTGCATGCACTCCATAAAAAGCATGAAAGATATCTCCAGCAACATCACCAATTTAAGTCAATCCGGAACCGACATTAAATTCAATTTTTTTTTACATCACAAAAAAGAAACCCAGGAATTATACCTTAAATTGAATTCACTCATGACCGGAAAAAAAGCCGACTTGAAAAAACTCCAACTCATGTTTTCTGAAATACAAGAAAATTATTCGTCCGCGTTAAATAATTTTTATAAAGATGCCCAAAAAGTCAAAATCGAAGACTTTGATTTTACTACCGCTCTAAATTTAAACAGGACGCTCTTTTCCTCAAACAAAGCGATGTTAATGGCGGTTAAGGATTTTTTATTGGAAGAAAATGAGGCTGATGCATTCAACGATATTCGGTATCAATCCTAGCAACGAATTCTAAAAAAGAAAAAGAGGTTTATCTAAACAAAAGAGGCGACTGAAAAGCCGCCCCTTTTGATTCCTTAGCAATAGAAAAATTTTATTGGAACAAAATTTTCTTAATGAATACTTCACCTGATTCATGTGTCACTTTTACAAGAATGATACCGGGAGGCAATTCCCCTAAATTGGGAAGGGTATATGGAGTTGGCTGAAGAACCTGCATTCCATCGAATAGCACTTTTCCCAGCATATCCGTAACTAAAACCTCTGCCCGTGTAGCCTCATTGGCTTGAATGGAAATTGAGGATAGATTCCTTTCACAACAAGCGTACTTGATATTTACAAGATTTCCATCCTCCAACTCCGCCCATGATTCTTCTTCGTTCTCACTGGTTTTAAAATTACTTCCTCCGGGAGAAGATGAAGTAGCACATACCGTTGCAAATGGAACCGTAGGGAAAACCATTAGCGGTGAAGGAGACCCTGAAATGCTATTGAAATTTCCGTGTTGGAAGGAAGATAACAAACCCGGCCCTAAGAAAGTATTCGGGGTGGCCTGAGAATCGCTGCAGGAAATGGCGCCATTGAAATAAGATTTTGCCATAATAAAGTCTCTGTTGGAACTGGATGCTGATGAACTTCCAAACACCAGCAAGCCTCTTTGAGTCCCCATTCCCGCCCTGACTTGGGCCATTTCTCCGGATTCATCAAGTGTTGCGGTACCGAAAGTAAAATTTCCAACAGAAGTCAAGCTTGCATCTGTTTTAATTACATTGATATCTCCTAAACCGATAGAACCTCCTCTCACTGAACCGGTAAAGAAATAAGTGTATTGACTGGTAGGCCAAAACCTTTCAACCACATCGTTAGCTGTATTAAAACGATTAGCATCTGGACTATAATCATATAAATTTGAACCTAATACGTTCAGACCTTCGTCTAACTTTACGCCCCAAATATCCATATTCTGAGGTGCCACAGCCCGTGAATCTGATGAACCCGAAACCATGAGTCCGGTTACCCCACCCAAAATTGTACTGTTGCAGGTAGTAATGCCAGTAAAACCATCAGTGGTATTGTTTGTTCCATATCGATTGACCAAAGAAATGGGGGTTCCTGTTGCCGGATCAACGGTAAAAGCGATGGCATCGCTCAGCGCGCCGGGAAAGGCCGTCATTGCACCAACGATAAATAATTGCGGGCCTGAGGTCGTATTGAAACGCTCAATATCGTTTCCTTGAATCGTAAATCCTGCGCTGCTGCCGGGTGAATACAAATATGCCCAAGTATTTATTCCGGTCAACAAAAATTCTGCTGCAAATGGATAACCCGAAATGGCGCCGCCTCCGGTTGCATTGGCACTACCCGTCACATAAAAACGAGTTCCAGAAAAGTTATGCATGCCATTAACTTTGAGTTTGGCTACGATTCCTAAATTCCAACGGTACACCCTCAGGTTAACTAAAAGACCGGAAGGATTCAGGGATAAGAAAAAGAGGCCTTCTACACCTGCATCTTCAAATGAACCAATCAACACCATGGTTGAAGCATTGGCTTCGGTAATTTGCACCGAAGTGAGGTTCATAGGTGTGCCTGCTGAATTTGGAATAGAATAATAGCGGTTAAAACTTGGCACGCCGCCGACGTTGGTTCGCACAACGTGCAAGTTTGGGCCCTGCACACCGGCCATAAGTTGGCCTGCAGGAGACATGAGCGTTGCTTTTGCACCACAAGAAAGCGGAATGTCAGTGAAATCACCGTAGGTGCGGTAATAATACTGGGATAACAACACAGAGCTGATCAGCTGGAAACCCAGCATGAGAAAAAATAATTTTGTTTTCATATTGATTTGGTGGTAATGTAAATACATGTCTAAACGCCCCATCAAAGAACCTTTGCGCTTCCCAAACCCATTGCCACCCATTTCAATCAGGAATGTTCCAGTACAACGCAGGTAAATAAAATCCCTGCTATTTAGGTACTCAGAAAATTCACAATACTACCGCAAAATTTCCCCGGATTCTCGCCTTTTCAAAATAAACTTAACAGGGAAATAGGAAATATCCTATATAAACTATTTCACCAGCATAAACAGTTGAAATAACCTGAATTTTGGTCATTATGGCTGAAAATTGAAGGTTTCTCCAAAAAGAAAATCCTTCAATTTTAGCTACCCAAGCTCTCCTACTCTTTTTCAACAGGCATTAATTGAATGAGGTAAAAATTATTGCACTCAAGCATTTTTCCAGACAGATATACTTTAAC